>JBIKKQ010000107.1:0-11409 GCA_044360305.1 Pirellulales bacterium | reverse complement strand
AGTCGGTCACGGTCGACGGCCCGCGGCTCGTATTCACCCCCGGCGGCGAGAAGGCGACGATGGTCGCGGTCGACAAGAAGACCGGCCGCACGCTCTGGACCTGCCCGGTGCCGCAGGACCGCGGCGCAGGGCATGCCTCGATCGTCATCGCGAAGGTCAAGGGTCGCAGGGTCTACGTCCAGACCACGGCCAGCGGCGCCCTTGGCGTCGATGCGGAGACCGGCAAGCTGCTCTGGACCTACCCGATCGACCAGACGACGGCCGTGATCCCCACGCCGATCGTCCGCGAGGACCTCGTGTTCTTCTCCGCCGGCTACGGCCGCGGCGGGGCGCTCCTCCGGCAGATCCCCGCCGCCGACGGCGGCATCGGCGTCGAGGCAATCTATGGGCTCAATCGCGAGCTGGCCAACAAGCATGGCGGCATCGTGCTCGTCGGCGACCATCTGTATGGCGACTCCGACGACAAGGGGATCCCATTCTGCGCCGAACTGATGACGGGCAGGGTCGTGTGGAAGAACCGCGGGAGCGGGAAAAACTCCGCCTCGGTCGTCGCCGCCGACGGCCACATCTACGTCCGCTATTCCGACGGCACGCTGGCGCTCGTCAAGGCCGACCCGGCCGGCTACAAGGAGGTCGCCGCCTTCAAAGTCCCCGGCAGCGGCGACCGGCCCAGCTGGTCGCACGCCACGATCCTCGCCGGCCGGCTCTACCTGCGCGAGGGTGACAAGCTCCTCTGCTACGACATCCGGGCGCCGCGTTGACCGCGGCGCACCGCGAACTCGTCAGTCGGCACAGTCGGCGACGCCCTTGTAGAGCAGCCCGCCGACGATTCCCCCGACGAGCGGCGCGACCCAGAACAGCCAGAGCTGCACCAGTGCCGGCCCGCCGGCAAACACGGCGGTGGCCGTGCTCCGCGCCGGATTCACCGAGGTGTTGGTCACCGGGATACTCACGAGGTGGATGACGACGAGGCACAGCCCGATGGCCAGCGGGGCGATCGTGCCGCCGGCCTTGTCGGCCGTGGCGCCGTGGATCACGAACACGAATACGGCCGTCAGCACCGCCTCGACGATGAAGCAGCTCTGCCAGGGGTAGCCACCCGGCGACTGCTCGCCGTAGCCGTTGGAGGCGAATCCCGCCGCCGGATCGAAGCTGGGCAGGCCGCGGGCGATCAGAAACAGCATCCCGGCGCCGAGGATGCCGCCGATCAGCTGCGCGATCCAGTAGCCGGGAAGTTCCCTGGCGGGCAGGCGGCCGCTGGCGACGAGCCCCGCCGTCACGGCCGGATTGAGATGGCAGCCCGAGATGTGGCCGATGGCCGCCGCCATGGAGACGACGGTCAGGCCGAAGGCCAGCGACACGCCGAGAAAGCCGATGCCCATGTGGGGATCGGCGCCCCAGGCCGCGGCCAGCACGGCGCTGCCACAGCCACCGAGCACGAGCCAGAACGTGCCGATCGCCTCGGCAAGCAGTTTTCCGTAATTGGTCATGGGTCTTCTCCGCACGCGTGTCGCCCGAACCGCCGCCGCCGTGGCACCGTGCCCTCCGGGGTCCCACACGGTATGCTCGCGCCGCGGCCGCGGTCAACCGTGCGTGGTCACGGCAGCATGGCCAGCAGCCGGGGCAGGAACACGACCAGCCCGACGATCACCGCGGCGGCCACGGCCACGAACACGCCGCCGCTGGCCATGTCGAGGGCGTCGCGGATCCGCTCGTCCGGACCGCTGTCGAGCGCCTGGGCGAGCATCTCGATCGCCGAGTTGAACACCTCCGCCGCCAGCACGCCGCCGATCGCCAGCGCGACCAGGCACCATTCCACGGCACTGATGCGAAGCCAGGCGGCGGCCCCGACAGCGGCCAGCGCGACCGGCAGGTGGGCGAGAAAACTCGACTGCGTGCAGACGGCCCGCCACACGCCGCGGAAGGCGTCGGCGAACTTGCCGACCCAGGTGCGCGGCGGCGGCGACCAGCCGGCGGCCGTGCTGCGGTCCGGCCGCGGCATGCTCACCCGACCTTCACGTAGGGATCGCCCTTTTTCCAGTTGCACGGGCAGAGCTCGTCGCTCTGCAGGGCGTCGAGCACCCGCAGCACCTCGGAGACGTTGCGGCCCACGCGGCCCTGGTTGACGTCCACCCACTGGATCGTGCCCTGGGGATCGACGATGAACGTCGCCCGCAGGCAGTAGCCTTCGGTCTTCTCCAGGATGCCGAGCTCGGCCGAGAGTTTCTGGGCCGCGATCAGCGGGTAGCCGAGGTTCGTGAGATCGGCATGGGCCCGCCGCCAGGCGAGGTGCGACCACTCGTTGTCGGTGCTGCCGCCGACGACGCTCGTGTCGCGGTCGGCGAACGCCTTCAGCTGTTTGTTGAACTCGGCGAGTTCGGTTGGGCAGACGAAGGTGAAGTCCTTGGGATAGAAAAAGTAGACGACCCACTTGCCGGCGTAGTCGGCCGACGTGACGAGCCGGATGTCGTCCTTGCCCGTGCCGACGCAGGCCTGGCAGGAGAACGCGGGGAAAGAATCGCCGACGGTGAGCATGCGACCGGGCCTCCGGGACTGAGCGGGAATCGTCGGTCGAGAGTCTACGGCCGCATCCGGGGGCGTTCAACACGCCCCCCGCGGCAGGCCGCGCGGGGCGAGCGCATACTGGAGCCGATGTCGCCCTCCGACCCCTCGTCGCCCGGATCCGGCCCCCGGATCCATCACGACCCGCTCGCGGCGCGGCGTGTGTTCGTCGCGCCCGACCGCGCCGCCAGGCCCGGCGACGCCGACCTCGCCGCGGCGACCGGGGGCGGATGGTGCCCGTTCTGTGCCGGCAACGAATCGGCGACGCCCCCTGACGTGCTGCGCACGCCGGCCGACCCGGCCCGGCCGTGGCGGGCAAGGATCGTGCCCAACCGCTACCCGGTCACGATCGACGCGCCGGCCGACATGCCGCTGACGGGCGATGCCGCAGAGCACGCGCGGCTCGCCCGCGGCGTCCACGACGTCGTCATCGAGGCGGCGGAGCATGAGCGGTCCATCCTTGCCGTGCCGCCGGATGCCTGGCGCGACGTCTGGGAACTCTGCCGGCGCCGGCTGGCGATGTTCGCCGACCGCGGCGACCTCGCCTGGGCCACGATCTTCAAGAACTCGGGCCCCGCGGCCGGCGCCTCGCTGGCCCACGTCCACAGCCAGATCGTCGCTCTCGATTTCGTGCCGCCTGCGCTCGAGGCGAAGATGGCGGCGGCGCGGACGCCGTTCGCCGCGGTCCTTGCCTCCGCCCGCGCAGACGGCCGGATCGTGCGCGAGCAGGGGGGCCTCGTGGCCCTCGTGCCCCATGCGCCGCGGCAACCCTGCGAGATGTGGATCGTGCCGCTCGAGCCGGAACCTCATTTCCACGCCGCCGGGCCCGTGCACGTCGCAGCGGTCGCCGATCTCACTCGGTGGTTCGTGGCCCGTCTGGCCGTCGTCGCCCCCGGGGCCGACTTCAACTGGTGGCTCCACCAGTGGCCGTTCGCCAGCCACGCCAGGCCGGACGCGGCCTGGCACTGGCACCTGGAAATCCTGCCACGGCTGGCCCCCCTCGCCGGCTTCGAACTCGGCACGGGCTGTCACATCACGACGATGACGCCCGCGGAGTCAGCCCGCCGGCTGCGCGGCGACGCCTGAAAGCCAGCCCTGCGCACCTGCATTTTGACCACACTCCCAAAGTGGCGTACATTTTGGGAGCATGTTCCCAAGGTCGCTTTCGCCTAGTGATTCGAGCAGTTTTCTACTGCTCGGCCCGCGCGGTTCCGGCAAATCGACGTTGCTGCGCGACCGGTTTGCCTCCCTCCCGACCGTCTGGGTCGATCTGCTCGACCCGGACACGGAACACCGCTTCAGCCGGCAGCCGGCGGCACTTCGCGAGGTGATCGCGGCGACTCCGAACGCCGACTGGGTGGTGATCGACGAACTGCAGAAGGTGCCGGCCCTCCTCGACGTCGTCCACGGATGCATCGAAGGTTCGCTCGGGGCGGACCGACGCGTGCGGTTCGCGATGACCGGTTCGAGCGCCCGCAGGCTGAACCGCGGTGCCGTCAACCTGCTTGCAGGCCGGGCGTTCGTCTACCATCTGTTTCCGTTGACCGCCCGTGAGATCGGCCCTGCCTTCGACCTGTTTCAGTGCCTGCGGTTCGGCACGCTTCCGGCCATCCTCGCGTTCGCAGCGGATGGCGACCGCGCCGAGTTTCTCCGCGCCTATGCCCGCACGTACCTGAAAGAGGAGGTCTGGGGCGAGCATCTCATCCGTCGGCTCGACCCGTTTCGCCGTTTCCTGGAAGTGGCCGCCCAGTGCAACGGCGAGATCGTCAACTTCTCGAATATCGCCCGCGACGTAGGCGTCGATCACAAGACGGTCGGCTCGTACTTCGAGATCCTCGAGGACACGCTGCTCGGCTTCATGCTGGAGCCGTGGCATGCATCCGTCCGCAAGCGGCAGCGGCAGGCACCCAAATTCTGGTGGTTCGATCCCGGCGTCGCCCGGGCACTCGCGGGCACGCTGACCGTCGACATCGTGCCTCGTTCCACGGGCTTTGGCCGGGCATTCGAACACTTCGTGATTCTGGAAATCGTCCGGGCGGCCGACTACGCCCGCAGCGATTTCCGTTTTTCCTACCTGCGCACGAAGGACGATGCGGAGATCGACCTGATCGTCGAGCGTCCCGGGCGGCCCCCCGTCCTCGTGGAGATCAAATCCACCGAGCGGGTCGAGCCGCGGCACGTCCGCGACCTGGAGCGGTTCCTGCCCGATTTTCCGGGAGCGCTGCCCCTCTGCCTGTCCCGCGATCCGCTCCGTCGTCGGATCGGCGACGTGCTCGCGCTGCCCTGGCAGGAGGGGCTTGCCGAGATGGGGCTGTGATCGAGATTTCCCGCGACGCTTCCTTGCGGGCGGCCGGCGGCCCACCCGGCGTTTGGCGCGGCCACGCCGCCGGGTGACAATCCGCCCGGCCGCCCCCGCGCCCTCCCCGGACCAGCCGATGACTCCCGCCGTCCGTCTCGTGTTCGTGGTCCACGACCATCAGCCCGTCGGCAACTTCGACGACGTTCTCGCCCGGGCCTACGCGGACAGTTACCTCCCGTTCCTCGACGTGCTCGAGCGGCACCCACGGATCCGGCTCGCGATTCACACCAGCGGGCCGCTCGCCGAGTGGCTCGACCGGCAGCGGCCCGAATACCTCGACCGGCTCGCCGCCCGCGTCGCCGCGGGCCAGATCGAGATCGTCGGCGGCGGCTTCTACGAGCCGATCCTCGCGATGCTGACGTCGCGCGACCGCGTCGGCCAGATCAGCCTGTATCGCGACTGGCTCGAGGCCCGGCTGCGGGCCCCGGTCGGCGGCATGTGGGTGGCGGAGCGGGTCTGGGACCCAGGCATGGTGGCCGACATCGCCGCCGCCGGCATGACCTGGACGATCCTCGACGACACGCACTTCAAGGCTGCCGGGCTGCGCGAGGACGAGCTCGACCGGCACTGGCTGACGGAAGGCGACGGGCGGACGCTGGCCGTCTTTCCGGTGAGCGAGCGGCTCCGGTACCTGATCCCGTTCGCGCCGCCCGAGGCGACGATCGACCACCTGCGGTTCCTCGCCGACCGCCGCCCGGGAGCGCTGGCCGTGTTCGCCGACGACGGTGAAAAATTCGGCGTCTGGCCGGAGACTCATCGCACCTGCTTCACCGAGGGCTGGCTGGAGCGGTTCTTCACGCTCCTCGAATCGAACGCCGACTGGATCCGGATGAGCCTGCCCTCGGAGGTGCTGCGGGACGAGCCCCCCGCGGGCACGGTCTGGCTGCCCGAGTGCAGTTACCGGGAGATGACCGAGTGGGTGCTGCCGCCGGACCTGCAGCTCGCCTGCATCGAGGCCCGCAAGGTCGCCGGCGGCGATCCGCGGCTGGCCGGTGCCGCGGCGTTCCTGCGCGGCGGGTCGTGGCGGAACTTTCGGCGCCGCTACCCCGAGGCCAACGAGATGTACGCCCGGATGATGGCGGTGAGCACCCGGCTCGCCCGGCTCCGCGATGCCGGCATGGCCGCGGCCGGCCCGCTCGCCGAGGCCGAGCGGGCCCTCTACCGCGGCCAGTGCAACTGCGCCTACTGGCACGGGGCCTTTGGCGGCATTTACCTGCCCCACCTGCGAAACGCCGTGTTCGCTGAACTGATCGCGGCCGACGTCGCCGCCGACCGGGCCGAGGGCCGCACGCCCCCGTGGATCGAGGCCGCGGTCGCCGATTTCGACTTCGACGGCCACGACGAGGTCCGCATCGGCACCGACCGGTTCGAGGCCTGGCTCGCTCCGGCCCGGGGCGGCATCCTCTACGAACTCGACCTGCGCGGCTGCCGGCACAACCTGCTCGCCACGCTCGACCGGCGGCCGGAGGCCTACCACGCGCAGGTGCTCGCCGGCCCGGGGGCCGCCCGGAGCATCGTGGACGAGTCGCAGCTGGCCCGGTTCAAGCACGAGGGGCTGGAGCGGATGATCCGCTACGACGTCGCCCGGCGCAAGAGCCTCGTCGATCATTTCTGGGACGTGGACGCGGCGCTCGCGGACGTGGCCGAGGGCATGGCACAGGAGCGCGGCGACTTCGCCTCCGGCAGCTACGCGGCGACGCTTCGGCAGGACGCCGACCGGGCGACGGTCATGCTCGGCCGCGACGGCAACGCCTGGGGCATTCCGTTCCGTCTCGAGAAGACGATCACGCTCGCTCGCGGCGGTGCGGCGTTCGAGATCGTCTACACCCTTTCCGGTCTGCCCGCCGACTTCCGCCAGCACCTCGCCGTGGAGTTCAACTTCGCAGGCATGCCGGCGAACGCCGAGGGGAGGTTTTTTCATGACGCCGATGGACCGGGGCGGCCGCTCGGCGACCTCGGCGACCGGCTCGACCTCGTCGGTGCCGCGCGGCTAGGCCTCGTGGACGGCTGGCTGGGGATCGACGCCCGGCTCGAATGCGCGCCGCCGACCGCGGGTGGACCGGGGGGCATCTGGACGTTTCCGATCCGGTCGGTGAGCCAGTCGGAGGGGGGTTTTGAGCTCGTCCACCAGTCGGTGGTGGTGATGCCGCACTGGATCGTCACGCCCGACGCGACCGGCCGCTGGAGCGTGACGCTCCGGCTGTCGATCGACCAGCGGCCGGACGCCGGCCGGGCGACGTGACCGACCTCGCGCGGTCCGGTGCCGAAAGCGGTTACGGGCCGACGCGAAACCCCTCGCGGCCTGCAGCCTGCCGCAGCCGGTCGTCAAACGCCAGAAACCAGACCTCGGCCGGCCGGCCGGCGGCCATGACAGTCGCGGCTGCAAGTTGCACCGCATCGGCTGCCCGCAGCGCGTGCACCCGCAGCAGCCGGCAGGCGGTCTGCCGGACCATTTCCACCGCCAAGATCTCATTCCATCCGGCGGCGAGCGTGTGCAACAGTTCAAGCGCCTCGGATGCCTGCCGAGACGTGAGGGCGGCCGACCGCTCGAGCCGCGCGATGGCAGATGTGCATTCAATCCGCGTCCCCCACCAGGTCACGATCCCGGCATCGTCCGCCAAAGCTGCCTGCGCATCGCCGGTTCGCGGCTCCTGAACGAGCAGCGGAACGATCGCCGATGCATCCCAATAGCGCATCGCGGCTACTCGTCCCGGTCGGCCTGCAGCGCCGCGACGATGCTCGTCGCCTTCGCCGGCTTCACCGGATTTGGGAGACCCCGAACCGAGAGCCTCTTGGTGGCCGGAGTCAGCAGCCCATCGCGGATCAGGCCCGCGAGCCACGGCGCGTCGCTCCCGGAGGCATCAGCAGGCCCCACCGGCTGGAGTCGCGCCACGGGCCGGTTGCGGTCACAGATCAGCACGCTTTCGCCCCGCCGCACCCGGTCAATCAGGGCGCTCAGGTTGTTCTTCGCTTCGGTGATGCTCATGCGCTGCATGCCGGGCTCCCGCGGATCGGGGTGTGGCTCAGTCCTGACAAGGCTATTATAGCCAGAATGTTCAGGGCATTCAATTCCATTGGCTCTGAAACCCGCCAGAGTGATGCGGTCCTGGCCTGGTTGGATTTCCTGCAGGTGACATGAGGATTTCGGAACCCGGGGCCGCGACCGAGATCGTTGCCGGCACGCGCGTCACCATCAACCGGCTCAAGGGCGGTCAAGCTGATACGCGATCGGGCCGTGGCCGGTAGCCGGTGGCCGACGACCGCCGATGGCGGCATCACGATCCGCTGACGAGTGCGCTCCGCGCCCACCAGTCGATGGCCGGTTCGCTGCGGGCCGCCCCATGCCCGAGGATCGCCACCGGCACGCCCGGCAACAGCCCGACGATGTCGGCGGCGCTGTCGCGGGCGATCCGCTCGTCGCCCGTCGGATCGTCGGCGCTGCCGCGCGGCGGCGCGACCTGGGAGAGCACCACGGCCGCGACGGTCGCGCCGGCCGCTCGCGCCGCGCGGGCCGTGGCCAGCGTTCTGCCGATCGCGCCCAGTCGGGCGCAGTCCACGATCACGACCGGCAGCCGGAGCAGACAGGCGAGATCGACGTTCAACGACCGGTCGCTGAGCGGCGAACACAGCCCCCCCGCCCCCTCGACGACGACGATGTCGGAGTTCGCCGCCCACCTCACAAACCCGTCGTGGACAAGCTGCTCGTCCACGGTCCGCCCCTCGGCCGCGGCCGCCCGCGGCGGGGAAAGTGCGGCCCGAAACACCTGCGGGCAGACCTCCTCCACCGACCGGGGCCGGCCCGCGGCCTCCCAGAGCAACGCCGCGTCCGAATTCTCGACGCCGGTCCAGCCACTGGCCACCGGCTTGTAGACACCAACCCGGCGGCCGGCGGCGACGAGGGCCGCCGCGATCGCCGCCGCGACGCGGGTTTTTCCCACGTCGGTGTCGGTCCCGGCAATGAACAGTCCGCGCGTCTGCATGCGTCCTTCTCGCCCCCAGTCACGATCCCGCCCGGCGGAACGCGGCATGGCTTTGCCCCGCCGCCATTCAGGTTCTACACTCCGAGGACGGTTTTGCAGTTGAGAATCAGTCTCGCGATATCCAGGGACGCGAACATGCCGTCGTCTGTGCTGAACGCGTCGCCGGTGTCGCTCGATCGTGTCGCCGTCGGCGGTGAGGCCCGGGTGGCCGACGTCACCGGCGGCGATGCCACGGCCCTGCGACTTCTGGAGATGGGGCTCACGCCCGGTGTCAGCGTGCGGGTCGTGGCCCATGCGCCGCTCGGTGATCCGCTGGAACTCGAGGTTCGGGGCTACCGGCTGTCGCTGCGCCGCAGCGACGCGGCCCGCGTCGCCGTCTCCGCACCCTGACCGGCACCGGGCCGCCAGGGCCCGGCCAAGGGCACGCATGCACTCCGCCTCCGGCACCGACGCGAACCAAGCCCGGCTCACCGCCGTCCTGCTCGGCAACCCGAACACGGGAAAAAGCACGCTCTTTAGCGCGCTGGCCGGGATTCCTGCCCGGATCGGCAACTATCCCGGCGTGACGGTCGAGGAGAAACTCGGTCGCTTCGTCCACGCCGGCCGCACCATCGAACTCGTCGACCTCCCCGGCACCTACAGCCTCGTCCCCCAGAGCCCCGACGAGCAGGTCGCCGTGGACGTGCTCCACGGCCGGCTGCCGGGCGTGCCGGCGCCCGACTGCGTCGTCGCCGTCGTCGATGCGACGAACCTCGAGCGCAACCTGTATCTCGCCAGCCAGGCGCTCGATCTTGGGCTGCCGACCGTCGTCGCCCTGACGCTCAGCGACGTGGCCGAGGCCCGGGGCGTGACGATCGACGCCGGGGAACTGGCGCGGCGGCTCGGCTGCCCGGTCGTGCCGCTGGCCACGCCCGGTGGCCGGGGGATTGCCGCGCTCCGCGACCAGATCGTCGCCGCGGCCCGCGGCCCGAAGCCGGTGGCCCCCGACCTCGCGGCGCAGCTCGCCGCCGCCGATCCGCGGCAGCCGGCCGCCGCCCGCGAGGCGATCGCCCGCTACGCCTGGATCGAGCAGACGCTGGCCGGCGTCGTCCGCCGCCAGCCCCGCGCCGGCCGCGACGTCGCGGAACGGATCGATGCCCTGCTCACGCACCGCCTCTGGGGCACGCTCGTATTCGCGGCCGTGATGTTCGCTGTCTTCAGCACGATCTTCTGGCTGGCGACGCCGCTGATGGATCTGGTCTCGGCAGGCGTGGACACGGTGGCGGCCTGGGTGGAGGAGCGGCTGCCGGAGGGGGCCGTGCGGGCGCTCGTCGTCGATGGCGTGCTCGCCGGCGTGGGGGGCGTGGTGGTGTTCGTGCCGCAGATCGCCCTGCTGTTCGTCTGCATCGCGATCCTCGAGGGCTGCGGCTATCTCGCCCGGGCCGCGTTCCTCATGGACCGGCTGCTCGTCGGCTGCGGACTCAGCGGCCGGTCGTTCATCCCGCTGCTATCCAGCTTCGCCTGCGCCATCCCGGGGATCATGGCCACGCGCACGATCGGCAACCCGCGGGAGCGGCTGCTGACGATCCTGGTGGCGCCGCTGATGAGCTGCTCGGCGCGGCTGCCGGTCTACCTGCTGTTCTGCAGCGCGTTCGTGCCCGACGTGCCCGTCGGCCTTGCCTGGCTGCGGCTGCCGGCACTGGTGCTCACGGCGCTGTACGCCGTCGGCGTCGTCGTCGCCGCCGCCGTGGCCTTCGTCCTCTCGCGGACGCTGTTGCGCGGTCGTTCCGAGGCGTTCGTGATGGAGCTGCCGGGCTGGCGCTGGCCGCGGCCGGCCGTCGTGTTGGAGCGGGCCCGCGAGGCGGCCTGGTCGTTTCTCACGAACGCCGGCACGGCGATCCTCGCGGTGAGCGTCGTTGTCTGGGCGCTGCAGTGGTATCCCCGCGACGAGGCGCGGATCGACGCCGAGGTCGAGGCCGCCCGCACGGCGGCTCGGGCCCGGGCTGCCGACGAGGCGCTCGACGCGGCCGACCGGGCCGCCGCGGAGGCCGATCTGGCGGCGCTCGACACGCCGGAGGGGCTCAACGCCGCCCGCCGGGGCGCGGCGCAGCGACAGAGTTTTCTGGGCCGGGCCGGCCGGTTTGTCGAGCCGGTCGTGCGGCCCCTGGGCTGGGACTGGCGGCTGGGCTGCGCCGCGATCGCGAGTTTTCCGGCCCGCGAGGTGGTGCTGGGCACGCTGGGGGTGATCTACAACCTCGGCGACGTCGATCCCGGGGAGGACGAGGGCCGCACGTCGCTCGTCCGCCGGCTCCGTGCGGCCACCTGGGACGGCACCTCGCGGCGCGTGTTCACGCTGCCGGTGGCCCTGTCGGTGATGGTGTTCTTCGCGCTCTGTGCCCAGTGCGCAAGCACGCTGGTCGTCATCGGTCGCGAGACGCGGAGCCGGCTCTGGCCGGTGGTGACGTTCCTCTACATGACGGCCCTCGCCTGGCTGGCGGCCTTCGCGACCTACCAGATCGGCACCTGGCT
>JBIKKQ010000297.1:0-3121 GCA_044360305.1 Pirellulales bacterium | reverse complement strand
ACCGTTGCCGCGCCGGCCACTCCGCTGATCGCCATCCCGCAGCACGTCAGCCCGGGCCTGCTGCCCATTGAGCCGCCGCCGCTCGCCGTGCCGCAAACCGTCGCGCTGCATCATCGACCGCGACGTGCCGAGCTACTTTAAAAAGTCTCGAGCATCTTCTGCGATACTGTGCCCGTCCGCCCTTCGCGTTGGAACGGCTCTCTGTGATCCGCGGCGAAGACGGCGGCATCAGTCGCGTCTGCTACGTGCTCCCGCGACACAAGGCAGCCAACTGGGTTGGCCCGGGGCGCGGGCGGATGTCCACGCGGCCGGGCGCCAGCGGCGCGGTCGAACTCTCGCCGTGTGACTTCTTGGACCGGCTGGCCGATCTCGTGCCGCCACCGCGGATGCACCGGCATCGGCCAGCCGGAGGCTGGCGTGGCGGTCGAGCCAAACCTCGGCTTTGGCTCCGACCGCCAGAGGCGGCAGGGGCCATGGATGGCCCTGCCGCCGTAAAGCAAGCCAGGGGTGTTCGCCCCGAATCACAGGCTCAGGTCCGCCGTCACGGCGCTGGCCATCGGGAATGTCGGCAAGCCGCGTGATGCCGCGACTGGTGGGTGTGCGGTCGGCGGACATGCGGCGGGCGGAGATACCAATGGCGACCGCTGCGACTCATGCGACAAACCGCGATCCCACGACACCTCGCGGATCGCCTGGGCCAAACTTATGGCGCGGGTGGGGGAGGAGTTTCCGCTGGAGTGCCCGGGGTGTGGTGGCGACATCCGGCTGATCGCGTTCATCACCGAGCCAGGGCCGATCCGGAAGATCCTGACACACTTGGGCGAACCGCTCGAGCCGCCGCTCGTGTCTCCCGCCCGCGGGCCACCCGCCGACTGGGGCGAGTTCGTTCAGGCCCACGACGACCGGGCAATCTTTCAGGCGTCGCCCGACGAGCTACCCGTGATCGACATCCACAGCCTCTGACGGAATCCTATGACACGGTGCGGACGGCCCGCGAGAAGAGCGGTTTCAAGGCCGGTCTGCGCCGACGAGACAAATCCGGCCTTGAGCGTGGACAGGAAGCACCTCGGCACCTCCACCATCGGGCCGCATCCAGACCGATCGGTTCCGGCTGTTGCTCCTCGTGATCCGCCCCGCTCGGCCGTCGCTTGCCGAAGTGCCATTGGCCGATCTATCCTTCTTGTCCACGACCTCGTCCCGCGTCATCGCGACATGCTCAGCCCCCGCTGAAGGGACTGCTCGTGGCCTCCAGCCGGGGCGATTCGCCCCACGTCGCTGGAGCGAATCGCCCCAGCCATGTGGGGGCGATTCGCTCCAGCCTGGCCCCTGGTCCCCAGGCGCGATGATCGAAAAACCCGTGAATTTCCGGCCCTGCAAAATTCGTCGGCTGCGGCGCGGTTTTTGCAGGATTGGTTTGCGAAATCGGTCCGGGAATGGTCACCGAGTGGTCACCATGACCCTTCCCGCGATTCGCAGATCGACTGACAGAGTGCCTGCCGACCGCATCGTGCGCGCCCGTTTCCCCGCCGTTTCTTCCCTGGAATCAGACACATGCTTTTTCCTGCCTGCTCCCGCCCTGTTGGATTTCGTTCGACGCTGGCTCTGATGTCGCTCGGCGTCGCCGCACTGCTCGCCTGCCCGCGGCCCGTCGCCGTGGCCGAGACGATCAGCATCAATGGCGGTGCGACGTGGAATGGGTGGACGCTTCGCGGCATTTCCAATCGGGGCTACCAGGAGGGTTCCCAATCCCCCGTGCCGGGCATTTTCGGCCGGTTTACATCCGGCACGACGGCGACCGCCGTCTACGAGGTCTACGCGACGTCTTTCCTCTTCAATTCGGCCGTCAACATGAAGACCGGCACGACCACAGGAAGCCAGACGCTCAGTGGATCGACCGGATTCGGATCAAGCGGCACGGGGGCCTTCAAGGCCTTCGCCGACGGAAATGAGATTCTTGGTGTTGGTGTCAAGTATGTGTCTGGGGCTCCGCTGTCGAGCGACCGCACAGTGCGGTTCGATACGTTTGGAGACTCTTTTGTGGCGGCAACCACGGTTGCTGCCAACAACGGCAGAGCCAGCTTCTCGCAATGGGCGCACCAAGGTGATTACACGATTCAGTTCCGCACTACGGATTTCAACATTGCATCCGTCAATTCCCAGGCGGGCGATCCCTACAACAATGGCGCGGGCAACGGCACCAGTATCACAAGGACTTTGGCAGGCCAATTTTCCATCAATTCGACGAACTCAAATCTGCCATTTCGGGTGTTCGCCAATACCAGCAGCGGCTCGGCCACTTCCTATCAGGTGTTCGTTGACCTGGATGCGACGTACCAGCTATTCGGGGCACCCAATGGAATCGGGGCAACCGTCTCTGGTCCCACTCCGAATTGGTATCCAGTGAACGACGCTGGGGACAATTTGACGTTCTCTACCAACGGATGGGCCAACGTAGACACCGCCTTCGGTGTCGCAGTCGTCCCCGAGCCTTCTCTTCACGCCTTGGCCGCCGTGTCGCTCGCGGTGCTCGGAGCGGGACGGCTGATCGTTCGCAGGAAGCGGCATTCGCGCCGGGGAGCCGGCAGTCCGTCGGCCGCAGCGGCCGACCTCCCGCAGGCCGCGGCCGATCCGGCCGTCGACGGTCCTGCCGGCACGGCCTGACCTGGTCGCTCAATCGTGGCACAGGCCATCGTCGCATCGTAGAGAAGGGGATCGGGCGGCCAGCGGGCTTCCCGATCCCCGATTGTTTTGGTTGTTTGCATGGTCAAGGAGACGTCGATGTCCACCGTTCGCTTCGTGGCCGCGTCGCTGCCCCTGGCCATGATCGCGGCGACTGTTTGCACCGCGTCGCTGCCGGCGGCGGCCCATGCGTCCCCCGCCCGCCGGCTCGCGCGGCAGGGCGTCGTCGTCGTGCCCGTGCCCGTCGCTCCCCTCGTCGTCGGGCCGACCGTTGCCGCGCCGGCCACTCCGCTGATCGCCATCCCGCAGCACGTCAGCCCGGGCCTGCTGCCCATTGAGCCGCCGCCGCTCGCCGTGCCGCAGACCGTCGCGCTGCATCATCGACCGCGACGTGCCGAGCTACTTTAAAAAGTCTCGAGCATCTTCTGCGATACTGTGCCCG
>JBIKKQ010000296.1:0-3130 GCA_044360305.1 Pirellulales bacterium | reverse complement strand
CCCACCATGTCGAAATGATCGCCCGCACGACCGCGCGGTCGTGCCGCGTGACGGGCGCCGTCGCGGCGATCGCCACCACGTACCGACCAACGGTCGCGAACCGACCCACGCCGGTCACGACCGCGTGCCGCTCTCGGACGACCCAGCTGAAGCCGTTGGGCGACAGGCTCTCGATCGTCACGCGCCGCGGACGAAACTCGGTGTCCAGCCGGGCCGCCTTGTAGGCCGCCTCCTTGGCCCCCCAGAGCAGGGCCCGCAGCAGCCCCATGTCGTCGGGCATCAGCGTGAGTTCGTCCGGCGTAAAAAACGCATCGAGCGCCCGGCCGGCAGCGGCGGGATCGACGATGTCGAGCCCCACCTGCCCGTCGGTCGACGCCGCCGCGCCGAGCAGGCCGCGCACGTGCGACACCGATACCGCAGGACCGCTCGACATGCCTGCGACCCTGGCCACCGGACGGCCCGAGGGAGCGAGCCCGGCGACGCGCACGGCGGCGCACGGCGTCGAGAGCAGCGTCGCGACGAGATCCTCCGCCAACCGCAACGACGCCCCTGAGAGTGACTCGGCGTCGCCGGTTGGCAGCTCGAAGACCGCCGCCACGACCAAGCCGCCCACATCGAGCCCGCGGCAGACGCGGCCCAGGGGCAATGCGCTCTCGAGTCTCCAACCGTTCATACGGGACGGCTCCGCTCAGGCCCCATCACCGCCAAGTGCAGGCCGTCGAGAGCCAGGATCGCCCGGCCGTCCGCGTTGAAGAGCACGAGGTCGTAGACACTCTCCCGTTGGTCTTGCGACCGGAACTGCATCCGCACGGTGCACTTCTCGCCGCGCCGGGGCTGGTCGACGATCCGCAGTCGCTCGAACCGCACCGGCACCTCCACCCGACGGCCGCACAAGATGTAGGAGTACACCGCACAGGCGACGATGCACCCGTCGAGGATCGCGATCGGAACCGTCCAGCCGGCGGCACCCCGCGGGCCGGCTCCGTCGTCCGCATCCGGTGCGATCAGCCGTCCCCAGCCGCCGCTGCGGTCGAGGAACAGGCCCGTCAGCGTCCGGAACGCCGGTCCATGCCACATCGGCGCATCGTCCTGATAGGCCATCGGGTTGTAGGGAAACGGCGGCTCGTCGAGCGTGGCGCTGATCGGCTCCACCGGGCCGCCGGTCACCGCACCGCTGACGTGCACACGATCCTCGCCTGCGGCGCGGCCCTCGCTGTTGAGCACTTCCGCCCAGCCGCGGACCTCGCGGCGGCCGGCGGCTGGCGGACCAACCTCGACACGGATCTCACGGGGCTGGTCGACGGGAAAACCGATCGGCCGCTCGACGATGAAATCACGAATCTCGCCTCCGGTGCCACCGGCGGCCAGCGCCGCCTGGGCGATCAGTTCCGCCCCCATCACGGCTGGCAGCAGCGGCCGGCCAAATTGCTTGTGCTCGAGCAGGAAGCGGTCGCTCGTGGGATCCAGCCGAAACGTCACCCACGTCACATCCCCGCGCGGCTCGACGCCGGCCACGAGGCTGCCGCGGTGGGCGGCGGCCGGCGCCACGGGCACCGTCGATTCCCCGACCGCATCCGGGCACATGACCGGCTCGGTGACCAGCACCTCGGCGTCGGGCAGGCCCGCCTCGATCTCGTCCATGAACCGGCGCACGCCTTCGGCAAGCGGCATGAACTTCAGCCCGAACTGCTCGAGCACGAACCGGCTCTCGGGCCGGCTCGCCATCCCGACTTCGTCCCAGGCGTGCCAGTGGAACACCGTCCCCCGCAGGTGCGGCCGCCGCTGCCGCAGGCCGCCCACGATCTTCGCGAGCATGTCGTTGGCCAGCGAATAATCCGCCTGGCCGTGGCCGCCGAGCCGGCCGCTCGTCGAGCCGAATCCGATCACCGCCTCGAGCTTCGCCGGATCGACCGCCGCCAGCAGGTGCTCGAGCCCGGCACACTTCGGGCCGAGCGTCGCCTCCAGCCCGTCGAGCGTCTTGTTCTCGAAGCGGCAGGCCGCCTCGAAACCGGCGCCGTGGACGATGCCCCGCACCGGCCCGAGGTCGGCGGCGATCCTGCCCACCGCCGCCCGCACCGCCGCCACGTCGGCGAGGTTGCAGGCGTAGTAGCGGGCCTCGACGCCGGCCGCCCGGAACTTCGCCAAGGACCGTTCGATTTCGATCGACTTCTCGATCCGCTTCCAGGCGCCGCGGGGATCCTCGCCCCGGGCCTTCGCCTCGAGCATCACGCGGCCCTTGAGGTCGCGGAGGCCGGCGTCATCGAGCACGAGCCAGGCCGGCTCCACCGCCACCGGTGCCGTCGATCCGACGAGCGCCAGCCGCAGCCCGTGCCGGCGGCCGAGTTCCCGGCAGCACTCCGCGGTCACGCCGCGGGCGCCGCCGGTCACGATCCAGGCGCTACCCTTCGCGAGCGCGGCCAGCGGAGCGGCCGCGCGGGGCGGCACGTCGCAGGGCACGACGGTCATCCGCCGCCCGTCGACCAGGGCCGTCTCGACCGGGCCCGGCCCGTCCTGCATCTCGGCCACTGCCGCCGCGGCCACGTCGGCAGCCGGCAGCGTGGATGCCGCATCGAGCACCCGCACATGCAGCCCGGCGAACTCACGGGCCACGCCCTTGAAAAGCCCGGAGATCGCCCCGCCGGCCGGCGAACCGATCGGGGAGGCGAGCCCGAAGTCACCGCCGAGCGACGTCAGGCCCGTGAGCGTGGCCGCGGCGATGTCGCCGGCCTTGCCGCGAACCACGAGCCACCGCTGACAGGCGAAGAACGCGGCGATCACCGACCGCGCCCGCCCGGCCAGCCAGTCTCCGGCGTCGCTCCGCGGCGCGACCACGACGAGATGGCGGACCGCGCCGCTCTCCTCGGCCCGCTCCATCGCGGCGCTGGCCTCCTCGGCCGAGCCGCACTCGACGGCGAGTGGCGTTCCGCCGGCCGTCCGGATGGCGGCGATGAGCGACTCGGCGAGCGGACCAGCGTTGACGACGAGCACGCGTTCCCCAATCAGGCGGCGACAGGCCTGCAGCGGCGCGGCCTCGCGCAGCACCAGGCCGTAGCGGCGGGTGATCTCGACCCGCGATGCGACCGGCTCACGTGTCGGCACGGCCGTGGCGACCTGCGCCGCGGCCACGCGC
>JBIKKQ010000106.1:0-11480 GCA_044360305.1 Pirellulales bacterium | reverse complement strand
GGGCGAGAGCGCAGGCACCTCCGAGTGCGCGGCGGGCGGGCACCGATCCGCCGAAAGGCGGATCGGTCGGCCCGGAGCGAACGGCCGGCGAGCGGGCATGGGCAACCCCGAACCGTGCCCAAGCAAGTGTCAACTATTGGATGCTCCCGGTAGTATCAGGGTCGACAGCGTCCGCGGCTGGTACACCGCGGCCAAACCCGGCGTCGCCACGTCAGCCGCCTACAGCCGGCAGTTGCTGATCTGCGTCTCGATGATCGCCGACGCCCCGATCACCTCCAGCCGCTCCATGATCGCGTGAGCCTCGCCCCGGCGGACCATCGCCCGCACGGCGCACCAGTCCGGATCCTCGAGCTGCATCACGGTCGGCGAGTTGAAGCCGGGGGTGATTTTTTCCGCGTCGGCGAGCCGCGATCTGGGGACGTTGTATTCCAGCAGCGACCAGCTCCGGGCGATGACGATTCCCTCCAACCGGCGGACGATTCTGTCGGCGAGCGTCGCATCGGCGAGCCGCGGGTTCTGCACGAGCACGGTCTCGTAGCGACCGATCTCGGCCAGGACGCGGAGCCGGTTGGCGGCCAGCGTGCTGCCGGTCTCGACGAGGTCCACGATCCCGTCGGCCACGCCGAGGGCGATCATCACCTCCACGCTTCCCGACAACTCGACGAAGTGCACCGTCGCGCCGCGGTCGGCGAGCCAGCCGCGGGTGATCCGCGGAAAACTGGTGGCGATCCGCCGGCCATCGAGCTGCCGTGGCTCGGTGACCGGTGAGTCGTCGGCGACGCACAGTGCCAGCCGGCACGATCCCACGCCGAGATCGAGCCGATGAACGACCTCGGCGCCGCTCTCCGCGACGAGGTCGGCGCCGGTGATGCCGAGGTCGATCGCCCCCTCGGCGACGAGCACGGGAATGTCGTCGGTGCGCAGGAAGGTGACCTCGACCGGCATCTCCTTGCAGCGGGCGAACAGGCTGCGCTCGGTCCGTCGGAACGACAGGCCGGCGTCGCCGAGCAGTTGGCAGGCGAGGTCGGCGAGACGCCCCTTGCTGGGGACGCCGACCCGCAGGAGTGGGCTGGTCTGGCTGTCGCTCATGGGGTGCCTCCGGCGGTCGCCGCCGCGCCCTGCTTCGGCTCCGTGGTCCGCGCCGCCTTCTCCGCGAGGCCGGAGACGCCGAACCGGCGGGCCAGTTCGGCCTCGACGCTCTCCAGCGACACGTCGCGGCAGGCGAGGAGGACGAGGGCGTGGTACAGCAGGTCGGCGGCCTCGGCGACGACGCGGTCGGCCGATTCGGCGCCGGCGGCATGCACCAGTTCCGCCGCCTCCTCGGTCACCTTCGCGCCCGTCTTCTCCACGCCCCCGGCGAGCAGTCGGCTGGTGTAGGATCGGTCGGGGGAATCGCCCCTGCGGGAGGCGATGACCCGTTCCAGGGCCTCCAGCACCTCGCCCACCCGTCGCGACGATGACTCGGAATCGGACACCGGCAGCACCTGCAGACACGATTTCCCGGGGGCCAGCCGCACATCCGCTGCACGGGCCGCCGACCGGGCCCTCAACCATAGCACGGGTCGAGGGCGCGTCGGGGCCCCCCGGCCCGATGCTGGGGGACGATTGCTGGTTTCTGACCGGCCCGACCGCCTCCGGCAAATCGGCCCTGGCCGTGAAACTGGCCCGGGAACTGGGGGCCGAGATCGTGAGCGTCGATTCGATGGCCGTCTACCGGGGTCTGGACGTGGGGACGGCGAAGCCCACGCCCGCGCAGCGGGCGGCCGTGCCGCACCATTTAGTGGACGTCGCCGGTCCGGCCGAGGCCTACAGCGTGGCCAGATGGCTGGCCGACGCCGCGGTGGCCGTGGAGGGGTGTCGGGGCCGGGGCCGGCGGGTGCTTTTCGCCGGGGGCACGCCGCTCTACCTGCGGGCGTTGCGTGACGGCCTCGCGGCCGTGCCGGGGGAGGATCCGGAGTTTCGCCGGGCGGCGGCCGCGGAGGTGGCGGCACATGGCTCCGCCGCACTCCATGCGGAGTTGGCTCGGGTGGATCCGGAGTCGGCGGCCCGGATTCACCCCCACGATGCGAAGCGGATCATCCGGGCATTGGAGGTCGAGCGGGTCTCGGGCGTCCCCCTGTCGCGGTCATTGGCCCCGGCGCCGCATCCGGTTTTCGACCGGCAATTGCTGGTCCTCGACGTGCCGCGGGGGGTGCTGTACGACCGGATCGACCGGCGTGTAGAGCGGATGTTTTCCTCGGGAATCATCGAGGAGACGGCGGCCGCCCTGGCGGCCCCCGGGGGCATCGGGCCGACGGCGATCCAGGCGGCTGGCTACGGCGAGGCGGCCGCCGTGGTCGCCGGCCAGCTCGACCGTGGGGCGGCGATCCTGCGGACCCAGCAGCGGACTCGCCAACTGGCGAAGCGGCAACTGACCTGGTTCCGCAGCTTCCGGTCCGCGATCTGGATCGCCACCTGACCGCGGAAAAGGACAGGCATCTTTCGACCTTTCAGGCTCTTCTATCGCCCGTCGGTCGGGGGCACGCGCAGGAGCCGGTGAACTTTGCCTGTACCGGGGGACGCACCATGTCGCTGGAGGTTGCAACGGCAAAGTCCGCCGGCGACGAGCATGTCCCCGACCGGCGGGCGGGGTGGGCGAGAGACGACACCAAACATGCCTGTCCTTTTCGCGAGCCCCGGCTGGGATTGTGCCTGTCCTTGTGGGCTCCTTGTGGGCTCTCTTGGGCTGGGGAGGGGGCAGGGCGGCGCCAGCATGCGGCGTGCTAGCACTGGATGTTGTGGTTGCCGGCACCCGGCCACCACAAAATCGAAAAAACGCTTGGAACGGGATTGACCGCCGCTACGTTCGGCCCGCGTCGCGACGCCGCGACCCGGCCTCCCATGGATGGGAGCCGGAGATGGAGCCCGGAAAACAGCACCCGTCAGGAGGACTCATGGCTGCCAAACCCCTCATCGGCATCAACACCGACTACCGCCCGACCCGCAAGGAACACGCCGCCCTCTCGTTCGTCGCCGCCGGCTACTTCGACGGCATCACCGCCGCCGGCGGCATCCCGGTCATCCTGCCCCCGCTCTCCGAAGAAGACGACGTCGTCCGCCTCCTCGACCTGCTCGACGGCGTGGTCCTCGTCGGCGGCGCCGACCTCGACCCGCGTCGCGACGGCTACATGCCCCACCCGTCCGTCCGGCCCATGGACGCCCGGCGCGAGGACTTCGACCGCCTGCTCGCCAAGCACATCTGTGCCCGGCACATGCCCGTCCTCGGCATCGGGGCCGGCATGCAACTGCTCAACGTCACCGAGGGGGGGACGCTGTTCCTCCACATCCCCGAGGATCTCCCCAAGGCGATCCCCCACAAGGATCCGACCGACCTCGCCCATCGGCACGCCCTCGTCGTCGAACCGGGGTCGGCGATGGAGCGGATCTACGGCGACGGCGAAATCCGCGTCAACAGCATGCACCACATGGCGATCGACGACGTCGCGCCCGGCTTCCGGGTCACGGCCCGGGCGCCCGACGGCGTCGTCGAGGCGATCGAAAGCACGGTCGAGAACTGGACCGCGATCGGCGTGCAGTTTCACCCCGAGGCCGAAACCGCCTCGGCGCTCGACGTGAAGATCTTCGAGGAGTTCGTGATCGGCATCACCGGCGAGCAGCCGGCGATCAAGCTGGTCGCGTGACGACGTACAGGTCGATCTCCGGCCCGTCGGTCGCCCCGTGCGGCCGGCGGGCCGGCCGCCGCGTGACGCCCAGGCCGGCGGCGCGGGCCGCCGGCTCGAACCCGGCAGCCTTCGCCCGGCCCGGGTCGGTCACCCAGGCCACGCCCGCCGGCCCGAGCGTACGGGCGATCATCGCGGCCAGGGCCACGGCGTGGTGGTTCTCGTAAAGCACGTCCGCCGCCACCACGTGATCGAAGCCGCCGAGGTCGTCCGGCGGGTTCCGCCAGTCCACGAGCCGTGAGACGAGGCCCGTGGCCCCGTTGCGGTCGGCGTTGAAACGGACGGCCTCGAGGGCATCCTCCTCGTAGTCCGAGGCCGTCGCCGCGAACCCGCGCCGGGCGGCCACGATCGCCGGCAGGCCGATCCCGCACCCCAGTTCGAGGAAGGAACGCCCGCTGCCGTCGAGCGTGGCGATCTCCTCGGCGAGCACGATCGCCGACTCCCAGACGTTGGCCCAGTAGGGAATCCGTTCGTCCCGTTCGAAGGCCGCGACGTCGATCAGGGCGTCGAGGTCGGGAGGCTGCCAGACGCGATAGACCGCTCCGCCGACGGGAATGTCCCGCGGCACCGGCGCGAACCGTTCATACCCCATGCTCACCCCTCCCGACGGGCCTGACCCTCATATTCGGCAGCCGGCCGGGCTCGACCGGCCCCGCCGGCCCCGATCGACCGGCGCGTGAAACCTTGCCGTGTGCCACGATTGCACGGCCCCTGCGCACCCCCTCCCGGCCCCGGACGCCCCGCGATGCTCACCGACTACGACTTCCACCTGTTCGGCGAGGGGCGGCTGTGGAAGAGCTACGAGAAGCTCGGCGCCCAGCTGGGCGTCGCCGACGGCGTCCCCGGCGTGAATTTCGCCGTCTGGGCGCCCAACGCCACCGCCGTCAGCGTCGTGGGCGACTTCAACGGCTGGGACGGTTCGCGGCATCCCCTGCACAAGCGGATTCCGTCGGGCATCTGGGAACTGTTCGTCCCGGGCGTCGGCCCGGGCGCCGCCTACAAGTATCGCATCGAAGCCGGCGGCCGGCGGGACGACCGCGCCGACCCCTACGCGTTCGGCGCCGAGCAGCCGCCGCGGACCGCGTCGGTCGTCGTCGATCTCGATGCCTATCGCTGGGGAGACGGCGACTGGATGGCCAACCGGGCGGCCCGCAACGCCCTCGCCGCCCCGATCTCGATCTACGAGGTCCACCTCGGCAGCTGGCGTCGTCCCGGCGACGCCCCGCACCGCTGGCTGACCTACGCCGACCTGGAGCGCGAACTCGTCCCCTACGCGGTCGAGATGGGGTTCACACACGTCGAGTTCCTGCCCCCCACGGAACACCCCCTGTCCGCCAGCTGGGGCTACCAGACGATCGGCATGTTCGCCGCCACCAGCCGGTTCGGCCCGCCGCAGGCGCTGATGTCGCTGATCGACGCCCTGCACCGGGCCGGCATCGGCGTGATCGTCGACTGGGTGCCGGCCCACTTCCCGCGCGACGGCCACGGCCTGCGCCGCTTCGACGGCACGGCGCTCTACGAGCACGAGGATCCGCGGCGCGGTGAGCACCCCGACTGGGGCACGCTGATCTTCAACTACGGCCGCAACGAGGTCGCCAACTACCTCATCTCCAGCGGCCTGTTCTGGCTCGACCGCTACCACGTGGACGGCCTGCGGGTCGATGCCGTGGCCTCGATGCTGTATCTCGACTACAGCCGCAAGGAGGGGGAGTGGCTGCCGAACAGGTTCGGCGGCCGGGAAAACCTCGAGGCGATCGACCTCCTCAAGACGTTCAACATCCAGGTCCACCAGGACTTCCCCGGCACGCTGACGATCGCCGAGGAATCGACCGCCTGGCCCGGCGTATCGCGGCCCACCTACGCCGGCGGGCTCGGCTTCAGCCTGAAGTGGAACATGGGCTGGATGAACGACACGCTGCGGTACATGCGGCACGAACCGGTCCATCGCAAGTACCACCACGACGAGCTGACGTTCAGCCTGATCTACGCCTTCCACGAGAACTTCGTCCTCCCGTTCTCGCATGACGAGGTGGTGCACGGCAAGGGCTCGCTGCTCGACCAGATGCCGGGCGACCGCTGGCAGAAGTTCGCCAACCTCCGGCTGCTGTACGGATCGATGTGGTGCCACCCCGGCAAGAAGCTGCTGTTCATGGGGAACGAGTTCGGGCAGTGGAACGAGTGGAACTTCGACGAGAGCCTGCAGTGGCACCTGGGCGAGTTTCCCGAGCACCGCGGCCTCGCCCGGGCGGTCGCCGACCTCAACGGCCTGCTGCGCCGCGAGCGGTCGCTCCACGAACTCGATTTCGACCAGCGCGGATTCGAATGGATCGACTGCCACGACTGGCAGAACAGCGTCCTCGCCTTCGTCCGCCGGGCCGCCGACCCGGACGACTTCGTGGTGGTGTGCTGCAACTTCACGCCCGTGCCCCGGCCCGGCTACCGCCTCGGCGTGCCGAGGGGCGGCCACTACGACGAGATCTTCAACAGCGACTCGGCCTGGTACGGCGGCAGCGATGTGGGCAACGGCGGCGGGGTGATGGCCACGGCCGAACCGCACCACGGCCGCGACCACTCGATCGACCTCGTGGTGCCCCCGCTGGCCACGCTGGTCTTCAAGCCGCGGCGCGGCTGACCGCGGTCAGCGCGGCTCGCGCCGCCACTCGATCCCCTGCCGCTTCTCGAACGCCTCGAACCACTCGCCGAACGCGGACGACATCTGCTGCCGCCCCACCATGGCGAGTCGCCGCTGGTCCTTGCGGCCGGCCACGAACCGTTCCCGCAGCGTCTCCAACGCAGGCTCGAACGACGTCAGCCGCACCGCGTAGCAGATGGTTCGCGGCTCGTTGAACGGCGCCGCCGTCTCCCCCGGCTCGAGGGCGAACACGGCCCGCATGAACTCCTCGCCCGGCTTGTCGATCCCCTCCGGCGTCGAGAGCCGGGGGGCGGCGCCGAACGGCGCCGTGCCCTGCGTCAGCCAGGTGAACGGCCCGACCGCATGGGCCTCGAGGCCCGCGGCCTTGGCCACCTCGGCGAGCGGCTTCTGGCCGGCCGACGCCTGCTTGGCAAGTTCCTCCGCCCGCGCCCGGGCCCTGCCCCGGGCCTCGACCTCGCGCCACCGGCGCTCGACCTTCTCCCGGGCCTGCTCGAAACTGGGCACGTATTCAGGCTGATCCTCCGTGGCCCAGGAGATGTAGCGATTGCCCTCGGCGTCGCGGGACGTCGACGGCCGCAACACCGCCGCGCCCGGCCCGAACATCGTGTCCAGCCAGCGCTGGCGGCGGACACCGAACCGGCTCGTGGGATCGACGATCATCTCGCCGCTCGTGCCGATCGGGCCCGACCGGGCGGCCTCCACGGCGGTCACCAGACCGGACCGTGAAGCCTCCAGCCCCTGCTTCTTCGCGATCACGTCGATGTCCGGAGGCGAGGGCTCGGGGGCACCGTTCGCCTTGCCGCGCGCCCTCCAGAGAGCGAGGTCGGTGGCGTAACGATCGACGTCGCGCGAGACCGCGGCAAACACGGCGTCGAGCCTGTCGTCCGCGGCCTGCCGTGCGAGGGTCCGGCGGATCTCGTCCCGGACCTTTTCCAACGGTTCGAGATCGACGGCGGGCTGGACATCCGCATCCGTCTTCTTGTCGGCGTCCGGCTTCTTCTCACCGGCGGGTTCCTTCCCGTCCTCGGGCTTCTTCTCCCCCTCGGATTTCGATTCGGCATCGGGCTTCGGCGACTCGTCGGCCGACCGCCGTCTGAAGGCTACTGGCGTGACGGTCGCGGAACCGCGGACCCTGCCCTGCGGAGGCACGGCCGGAGGAGCGGGTGGCGCGGCTTCAGAAGCGGGCTTCGCCTCGACGGGCTGCTTGTCGTCCGGCTTGGTCGCGCCGGGTTTTTCCTCGGCCTTCGTCTCCGGCGTGGCGGGCTCGATCGCCGCGTCCTTGTTCTCCTCCGGCCGCTTGCGAAACTGCGTCGTCTTGTTCTTCTCGTAGTAGGCGGCGACCTGCTCGTCCGTGACCCCCTTCGCGGCCTCCGCCTCGAAGGCCTCGAGCTTCGCCACGAGGTACTCGAATTTCACCCGGTGAGGCTCCTTGAACCCGGACTCCGGGCTCGACTCGTCCGGCAGCGTCTCCTTGTGGGTCTCGAAGAATTTCTGCAGCACCGCCGCGCCGGGCGTTGGCACGTCGGCCGCGAAGTCGGCCACGGGCAGCGGCACGACCTCGACCGTCGCCGACTGCTCCAGCCGCCGGAAGGAGTCCCAGCGCCAGCCGGGCGGATCGCCGTCGAGACCGGATTCCAGCATCGTCAGCATGGTCTGGGCCGCCAGACCGGACCGCAGCGTCTCGAACAGCCCCTGCTCCGTCAGTCCCATCGGCTTCAGCCGGTCGATGATCTCGGCGAGCTGCGCGGGGCGGACGCGTCGGGCCGTGTAGCGGTCGATGAAGTCGTTGACCGCCTCGTCGCTGATCACGACCCCGTTGGCGGCCGCCTCGCTGGCGAGCAACTCCATGCGGACGACCGACCGCTCGTCCTCGGGAAACACCCCGCTGTCGCTCGGCTGCCGATTGAAGGCCACCGACTGGGCGAGCATCAGGAACCGGTTCACGGCCCCCCGCATCGAGACGGCGTACTGCAGCTCGCTCTGCCGCATCCGCCCCCCCTGCCAGGAGACGACGACCGGGTCGCCCCCCGCGCTGGACTGGCCCATCTGCAGGAACGGCGGCAGCACGAAAAACGCCACCATCGCGAGGATGGCCAGGGCCGCGAGCCCCTGCCGCTGGTATTTCCGAAAAATGTCGAATGAGCCGGCCATGGCACCGCCTGTGGGCTGTTTCCCGGACGGAATGGCCGCCGAGACTTGACAACTGTGGAGAAGGCAGGGTAACGCTTCTGATCCTGCGACAAGCCCGAGATTGTAGCGCCGGCCCTCCCGGCGCCAATCCCACGTCGCCGCCCCGTGGCACCATCCGCACCATGGCCAAGAAGAAATCCCCGGCCCGACGCCGCCCCAGCGCCACGCGAACCGAGGCGTCGCGGACGCCCCGCGGGGAGTACCAGCTGGTCATCGTGGAGAGCCCGGCCAAGGCGAAGACGATCGAGAAGTACCTCGGCCCGGGCTACGTCGTGAAGGCCTCGATCGGCCACATCCGCGACCTGCCGAGCAAGAGTCCGAAGGGGGAGAAGCAGCTCGTGCCGGGCGTGGACCTCGACCACGACTTCGCCCCGACCTACGTCATCGACGACGACAAGATGCGGACGGTGTCCGAGCTCCGCCGGCTCGCCAAGGGGGCCAGCGACGTGTGGTTCGCCACCGACCTCGACCGCGAGGGGGAGGCGATCGCCTGGCACCTCACCCAGGTGCTGGACGTCGATCCGGCCCGGGCCAAGCGAGTGACGTTCGACGCCATCACGAAGACCGAGATCCAACGGGCGTTCCGCGAGCCGCGGGTGATCAACATGCCCCGGGTCGAGGCCCAGCAGGCGCGGCGGATCGTCGATCGGATCGTCGGCTACCGCGTCTCCCCGATTCTCTGGAAGAAGGTGGCCGGCAACCTCAGCGCCGGCCGCGTGCAGAGCGTGGCCACGCGGATCGTCGTCGATCGGGAGCAGGAGATCCGGGCCTTCACCCCCGCCGAGTCGTGGGAGATATCAGGCCGGATGACGTTCGACGTCGAGCGGTCCGCCGCGCTCCACGCCGAGTGGAAGGCGTTCGAGGGCCGGCGGGACGACCGCGACCGCGGGCCGCTGGTCCGCGAGCGGACGGCCTGGCTGGCCGACCGCCGGGCGCTGTCGTGCGAACTGGTGGAGTTCGGCGGCAGGCCGTTCGCCATCGAGGCCGAGAAGGATTCGGTCGCCGACCTGGCGGGGGACGCGACCGCCGCGGCCGCCGCCGTCGGCCTGCTCGACGTGCAGGTCGTCCGCGAGACCGACGCCGCCGGCAAGGGCCGCGGCCGCAACCTCGTGCGGATCGCCGGCCGCCCCGACCCGGCCGCCCGCTACACCGTCGAGTCGATCGACGTGACGCGGACCCGCTCGCGGCCCTATCCGCCGTTCATCACCAGCACGCTCCAGCAGGCCGCCAGCAGCCGGCTGGGGATGTCGACCGACCGCACGATGCGGATCGCCCAGCAGCTCTACGAGGGGATCGACCTGGCCGACGAGGGCCGCGTCGGCCTCATCACCTACATGCGGACCGACTCGACGAACCTCTCCCGCGAGGCGATCGACATGGCACGCCGTTACCTCCACGAGCGGCACGGCGACAGGTACGTCCCGGAGAAGCCCCGCTTCTATTCGAGCTCCAACGAGTCGGCCCAGGAGGCCCACGAGGCGATCCGGCCCACCGACGCCTTCCGCGATCCCGACCGGATCGCATCCGCGCTCACCGAGGAGCAGCTCCGGCTCTACCGGCTGATCTGGCAGTCGTTCGTCGCCTGCCAGGCCACCGACGCCGAATGGGACTCGACCAGCGTCCGCCTGCGGCGCAGCGACCGCGACACCGGGGCCGTGTTCAAGGCCCACGGCCGCGTGCTCCGCTTCGACGGCTTCTATGCGATCAGCGGCCAGCCCCGCGACGACGGCGACCAGGTGCTCCCCGACTTCGAAAAGGGGGCCGTGCTGGCGCCGTTCGCGCTCGATCCGCGGCAGAAGTTCCAGGCCGCGCCGCCGCGGTACACCGAGGCCACGCTGGTGAAGAAGATGGAGGAGGAGGGGATCGGCCGCCCCTCGACCTACGCCAGCATCATCAACGTCATCGAGAATCGCGGCTACGTCCTCCAGCAGGACCGCCGCTTCCACGCCACGGCGCTCGGCGAGGCGGTGACCGGCTTCCTCAAGCGCGGGTTCCGCGACCAGTTCATCGAGATCGGTTACACGCGGGAGATCGAGCAGGAGCTCGATCAGGTCGCGCACGGCACGAAGCGCTGGACCGACATGCTCCACGAGTTTCACGAGGAGCTGAAGCCGAAGCTGGCCGACGCGGAGAACGAGCCCCACGAGAAGGCCAAGGCCGATCCGTCCGAATTCGCCTGCCCGCAGTGCGGCCGGCGGCTCGAATACCGGCTCGGCGGCAAGGGGGAGTTTCTCTCCTGCAGCGGCTACAACGAGAAGATCATCGAGGAGCCGCCCGCCCCGGCCGCCAAACCGGCGAAGGGGAAGGCGAAGAAGGCCACGAAAGCCAGGCAGGCCAAGCCCAAGGAGCGTCCCGCCTGCACCTTCGCCATGCCGGTGGACCGGCAGCGCCGGCCGCTGCTCCCGGAACAGCTCGACCTGCTCTCGCCGGCCGGCGTGCCGATGGTCAAGCGGACTGGCCGGTTCGGCGATTTCCTCGTCGAGGACAAGCCCCGGCCGCCGAAGCCGAAGGGCCGCAAGGCGTCCGAGGCTCCGGCCGAGCCGCCCCCGTTCATCCTCAACCTCGACCGCAAGGGGAATCTGAAGTTCCCCGCTCCGCCGCCGCTGGTCACCGACATCGCCTGCTCGAAGTGCGGTGAGATGCTCAACCTCCGCGACGGCAAGCGCGGCCCGTGGCTCGGCTGCCGGGCATTTCCCAAGTGCCGGGGCCGCGAGGCCTTTGGCAAGCTCCCTGAGGCCCGGCAGAAGGAACTGCAGCGGGAACTGGCCACCCACATGAGCGGCCAGACGAAACTGACGCTCACCCGCCGCGACGGCGTCACGCCCGTGCCGGAGGGGACGCCCGTCGCGGAGCTGACGATGGAGGGGGGCGTGGCCACGCTCCAACCCTTCACCGGGTGACCGCCTGGGGGCGCCGAC
>JBIKKQ010000295.1:0-3137 GCA_044360305.1 Pirellulales bacterium | reverse complement strand
TCCAGCCCGTGCGGCCGTTGAGCGTCGCGCAGTTGGCCACCTGGTCGAACGCGGAGCCGGCAAGGTGCCGGGATCGGCCGTCGAGATGCGCCTGCAGGACGGCCCCCGTAGTGGACACGGAGCGGAAGAAATCGAAGCACCGCCGCTTGTCGGGCACCACGAGCACCAGGCGGCCGCCCGGCCGGAGCATGGCGTCGCATTCCTTGAGGAAGCCGAGCATGTCGGGCGTGTGCTCGATCACGTGCGACGCCACGATGCAGTCATACCGCGACGTGCCGACGAGGCGGGACAGAGGCTGCCCTGTCCACACGTGGTCAACCTCCTCGATCTTGGAGGCGTCGATGTTCTGCTCGCGGGCGTACTTCTCCCGCAGCGCGGCGGTGGCGAGGTGATCCACGACCTCCACCCGGTAGCCATCCCGCTTCGGCACGATGGGGTTGTAACTGGGCCCGATCTCCAGGCCGAGCCCCGAGGCATCGAAGAGGCCGCGGATCGCGGCCTCTCGGGGCAGGTGGGTGGGGAGATGCTCTGACACGGCGTTCTCGATGGTGATGGGATGGAAGGACTGTGGAACAAGTCAGCGAGAGCAGCATGCGATGGCCAGCGACCGAGGAAACCCCCTGCGTTTGCTGCGGTCGATCAGGTGGAAAAAGGGCATGGACGACTATTTCCGTGGAAAGTCAGCCTCGGGGCCGGCCGGCATCCGGCGCGACCCGGTCGGCGAGGTCGCGGATCTCGAGCAACATCCCCTTCAGCAACGCGGCCCGCCTGCTCTGCAGCGATTCGCCGGGGGGAGCGGCCCGCTGCGGCCGCGACAGGGAGACCAGAAACTCGGTGTACGGCTGCGGCTTGATCCAGTCGATCTGCCAGTCGATTTCGCCGAGCGCCGTCAACTCCAGGACGAGCAGTTCGAAGCTCGTCGGCGTGAACTGCCAGGCATGGCAGTCGATGTAGGCAGCGCCGGCGGACGTGCCCTGTTCGGCATTGTGCCGCGCCTGGTCGAGCGTGTGATCGAGCGCGAGCGACTGGAGCGGCTCTGTCGTCCAGGCGGCCCGGCCGTCGAGCCGTGCGAGGTAGGCGACGTGGTCGAAGAGATCGGCGTAAGAGTGGCCGACGGCCCGTGACCGGTGGGCGGCGAGCATCCGGCCGGTCGTGGCGGTCGGGCGAAAGACATCGAAGCACAGTCGCTTGTCGGGCAGGGCGAGTCGCAGCGTGCCCCGGCCACGGTCGAGCAACCGCTCGACGGCCTTGAAGAATGCGATCGGGTCGGGCATGTGCTCCAGCACGTGACTGGCGATCAGGCCGCCGAAGGATCCCAGGCTGGCGGCAGGGAACCGCTCCTCGAGCGGACCGCCGGTCCAGATGACATCGACGTCCTCGATGCGAGCGGTGTCTACCGACGGGTCGCGGGCGTACTTCGCGACGAGATCCGAGCGACCGGCATGATCGACGACGGTCGTTCGCCACCCAGCCGATTTTGGGGCCAGCGGCTGATAGCTGGGCCCGATTTCGATCAGCAGGTCATCGCGAGACAGGCCGGACAGGAGGAGCGATGTGCGATCTTCCATGGCGATGGCCCGGACCCACTTTGCGTGGAAGGATAGCCCGCCCTATGGCACATCCGCAACCGTTTTCCGATCGGTGAGTTGCGTGTGGGCTCCGGCTGGTGCTTGACTGGCTCCTGCCGAGAAACTCAAACGCCTGACTCTCGGGATCGTTCGGACTGGTTATTCGTTGGTCCTGGGTTCGAGCCCCAGCAGCCTCGCTCGGCTCGGTCGCCGGTCGCGTCAGGCCGCCCGCGGAACCCAGCCCGTGATGCGCCGGCGGATCCGCCGGCCTTCGGCCAGGATTTTTTCGCCGACGGTCTTCCGCCGCCTGGCTGCCGTGGCCTGGGCCGCGGCGATGCGAGCCGCTTCGGCCGCGGCGACCGCTTCCTGGAGACGATGTTCCAGGTCGCGCCGCCCGGCGTCGAACGTTTCCCGCGCGGCCTGCAAGCGGGCGTCGGAGTCCGCCGCCCGCCGGAGGGCGTCGGCGACGTCTCGATCACGCTCCATGACGAGCCGCGCCTCGAGGCCGGTGAGTTCCCGACCCAGTGTCACACGGGCCGTGGTGATGCCCCGGACCCATTCCGTGAGCGCCGCCTCCGCCACATCGGGGCAGGCCTCGTCGGCCGACGGTCCGGCGCTGCCGGCGAGGTCGCGCAGTTGTGCGAGCAGCGGGGCCGCATCGGGACTGATCGCCTGAATGACCGCCCGCCTCTCCGGCGTCTCGCCCACCGCGAGCATCTCAGACTGGCACAGGGCCTCGGGCGGCGCGAGCGGTGTGGCCAGCAACGTGGCCACCCGTCCGACGAATCCGGCGGGATCGGCCGCCACGCGGCCGGTTTCGACCACCGCGCACCGCGGCCCCGCGGCCCGCATGAAGTCGAGGATCCGGCGGTTGTACGACACCCAGAGATCGACCGCCAGGCGCGGGTTCACCAGGAACACGTCGTCACCGCGTCGAAACAGTGAATCGACGACTTCCCACGGGGGCCTGACGATGAACAGGAACCTCGCCTCGGGGAGGAGCTCCGACCAGAAGTCGAGAAACAGCGTCGTGCGCGGATCCTTCCAGCCCCACGGCCGGCCGGCATGGCGGCGCCGCTCGAGCAGGGCCGCGGCTTCGGCACGGGCCGCCGCGGGGACCGCGATCGGCTGCTGGCAGGTGTATCCCTCGCGCGAGAGTCCGTTGGCCGCGAGGATTCGCTCGTGCAATCGCACGAACTCCAGGTCCTCGAAATGCCCGCGGGGATTGCCCAGCCCCGGGCCGAGCAGCGCGTCGCCGACATGCACCCCGGCCGCGGCCAGCAGGGAGGTGGCGAGGGAGGTGCCCGAGCGATGCATGCCCGCGATCACCACGGCCGGGGCTGCCGCATGGTCCGCCTGACAGGTCATTGCAGTCGTCCTCCGCGGAGGGGGGAAGCCGGGGGTTGTTTCACGTCGTGCACCCGGAGTCAAGGCGAGCTGCGGCCGGCGTCCTCCCCGTGAAACTGCCGGCCAGGCCGCGGGCCGCCGGCCGCGTCGAAACGCGGGCCGGCGCCGGCCCGATGCTATGCTTGCCGTCATGACGGGGCCGGCCGCATTGGTCCGGTCTCT
>JBIKKQ010000294.1:0-3143 GCA_044360305.1 Pirellulales bacterium | reverse complement strand
GGCCGACGCGGTCGTGGAGGAGGTCGAGGCCAGCGAGACGGTCACCGCCAAGATCGCCAAGCCCCGCAAGCCGCGTCAGCGTCGCCAGGAAACGCTCCCCGAGGACCTGCCCCGCCGCGAGATCGTGGTGGAGGGTCCGGAGTCGGTGCGAACCTGCCCCACACACGGCGAGCGGGTGCGGATTGGCGAGGATGTCACCGAGACCCTGGTGCTGATCCCCGCCGAGCTGTATGTCGAGCGGCGGGTGTTCCCGAAATACGCCTGTGCGAACCACGCCGAGTGCGGCGTCGGCAGTCCCGCCCGTCCCGCCAGCCTGATCGAGGGCAATCGCTACGACACCTCGATCGCCGCCGAGATCATCACCGCGAAATACGGCTTTCACCTGCCGGTGTACCGGCAGCAGGACCTGTTCGCCGCCAGCGGCTGGGCCCCGGCCCGGGAGACGCTGCTGAACATCATGCGGTCGGCGGCGGAACTGCTGCCGCCGTTCATCAGTTATCTGAAACGGCGGGTGCTGGCTGATCCGTACCTGGGGACGGATGACACGACGGTGACCCTGCTGCTCCCCCGGAACCTGCCGGTGATTGATCCGGACAATCCCCGCTCCGCGCGGATCCACGAGGTGCTGCAGGCGGCGCGGGAGGCGGGACATCCCAGCGTGACCGCGCGGATGTGGGCCTATCGCAGCGTGCGGGAGAAGTTGAACATCTTTGACTTCACGGTCAGTCGGCACCGCGATGGTCCTGACCAGTTCCTGCTGGACACTGGCTATCAGGGCACACTGATCTCCGACTGCTACTCCGGGTACGTCACCCTGGATGAACGCAGCGCCACGCGCATCCAACATGCGGCCTGCAACTCGCACGCGCGGCGGAAGTTCATCAACGCGCTGGCGAATCATCCGCAGCTCGGCGCGTTGTTCCTGGGGATGTACCGCGAGCTGTATGACCTGGAGATCCAGGCGAAGACGTTCGAGCCCGCGGCGCGGCTGGCGCTGCGCCGCGAGCGGGCGGTGCCGGTGTGGGAGCGGATGCGCGCCCTGCTGGATGGGCCGCTGGTCCAGAACCTCGCCCCCAAGGACAAAATGCGCGAGGCGGCGGAGTACCTGCGGAATCACTGGAACGCGCTGCGGGTGTACCTCGACGATGCGCTGGTGCCGATCGACAACAATGACGTCGAGCAGCTGATGAAGCAGGTCGCCGTCGGCCGAAAAAATTGGCTGTTCATCGGCAGCGTGGCGGCGGGGGACCAGGCGGCCATGCTGATGACGCTGACCAGCAGCGCGCTGCGCAACGACCTGCACGTCGGGATGTATCTCCAGGCGGTGCTGGACGCGCTGTTGGCCGGCTCGACCGACTACGCCGCGCTGGCCCCCGATGTCTGGGCCGGCCAGCACCCGGAGGCGATCCGCCGATATCGCCAGGAGGAACGGCAGGAGCGCGCGACGGCGAAGGCGATCCGCCTCGCGCAACGCCTGGGACTCCCCGAGCGCCTCGTGGAGGAGTGACCGGCCGTTGGGGAGCCCGGCCGACGATCGGTCGGCCGGCGGAGCCCGGCTGGGAGCGGGGCTGGGGCACGCGCCGGAGAGCGCGATAACCCCCTCACCGGGGCGGAGAGCGGGACGGGGTCAGGGGCGCCCGACCGCCGACGGGAGCCAGCCCCGGGGCCGCGCGGCATATGCCGCTGGATGGCGCTTACCTTCAAGCCAACGCCCCCGGCGACGTTGAAGGCAACAGCGAAATGAACTCGGCACGCTCATTCAGAATGATATTTTCCCAACGAAGGAACGACGAAGAAAGTCAAAAAAGTTATCCGCCACGACGACGGCATCCACACCGGGTCCAAGAACAATGACCGGGCATTCTCCTTGCGAGTCTAGGCGGCTGGTGTCAAGGTAAAACTTGTAATCGCCACCGTCATCGGAAATCGCCACATACTCTTTGGGAATCAAGTCACCAGCAACCCTCCGCATCTGATTATTGCAGGCAACTACATCCCACCAATATGGCGGTTCATCGTCATTGGCGGTTTCGTGAGACAATCCAGCGATTTCAAACGGTGTGCCATGAATATTTCCGTATTCCGCAAGAAAAGCTCTATAGCTGGGAGGAAAGCGAACCCCCAGTTTCACTTCTGCCTCTCGAATCGCTTCCTCTGCCACGCCACCAGCCGATTCAGATGCCACCAGCAATGATTTGATTTGCTCAATGTCAACCATCGTCGATCATCCTTCTGTGTTATGTGGATTTACAATCCGGCCTGACGAAGCACGTTTTGAGAGACAAGACCTGATTCAATCGCATCCTGAAGACGTTGCCGCCAGTAGTTTTGCATGAACGTCGCATCACGGATTGGACTCCCAGAACCGGGATTGTGTAATGGACCACCAGTTATGTTGTCATAACGATTGTGACTTCCTAGTACCTCGATCAGCTTTCCATCTTGCCGACCGACGTGGTGAAGATTCAGCTTCTCCCATTCGCCAAGGCTGTTTCTGACGAATGGCGTTCTCCCCGCTGCCATGCTCCGAACATTCTGAACGCTGAACGGAATGTCGGATCGCTGAATGACAATGCTGCCAGAGAAGCGTTTGGCGGACGAAAAGACGGATGAGTCGCCGAAGGTAGCTGCTGCGTTTCGCAAGAATGCAGCTTCTTCCGCTGTATTGGCAACTACCCCACCAAAGCTACCGCTTGGAGCATTCCTTGGGTAGGTGTTATGCACCAGCACCCCGGCGGTCGACACGTAGTACACGTGCTCGACGTCGACTTCGAGGTTGAACACTGCGACGGGGGGGCCACGGCGGGGGGTGATGCGGGTGACCTGGCGGAGGGTGCCCGATTCGGTCCGGAGGTGCTCGCCGATGGTCAGTGAGCCGGCCGGGACGAAGTCTTGCCGGTCTTCGCTCCAGAACGGGTGGTTGGCTGTGCAGCCGAGGGGGGTGTCGAGCCCCTCGATCTCCAGGTCGAGGACATCAGCCGCCGAATGGGCGAAGGTGCCCGTGACCGTCCGGCCGGGGCCGGAGGCGAGCGGAGGACACGGCTCGATCGCCAGCACCTCGGCGGGGCCGACGGCACCCAGTTCCGGCAGCGCCAGGTGGATCCGGCAGGTGTCTTGGCCGACGTCAGAATCGAGCTGGAAAC
>JBIKKQ010000293.1:0-3144 GCA_044360305.1 Pirellulales bacterium | reverse complement strand
ACCTGCCAGCCGACGCTGCCATCCTCCGTGGCGTTCATCACCTGGATGCCGGGGACGAAGCCGTTGTTGAACGGCCCCTCGAAGGCGTCCTGGCTGAACGACCGCTCCATGAAGTTGAGCCAGCGACTGCTCGTCAGGTGCTCGTAGCCGTAGGGGTCCTTCTGGTTGCCGACCCGCAGCGTGCCGAGGATCGGCAGTTCGCGCATCTGCAGCCAGAGGTCGGTGACGGCCGTCAGCGGGCCCGAGTCGCGCTCCGTCGGATAGCGCTCGTTGTTGACGTTGATCTGGTTGACGAAGTCGTACTCGCAGGCCCAGTCGTAGAGCTCGTACATCCGCCCCTCGATGCGGAACCGGGCGCGCCGGAAGTCCACCGTGTCGGCGAGCTCGGGATCGAGCCCCGCCTGGCCCGGCTGCCGATTCGGCCCGGGGGCGGCCGAGAAGGCGACGGCATCGACCTGGGTGCGGCCGCCCACCTTGACGCGGAAGTCCTTGTTGGCCGACTGGGCCTGGAGGCCGTCGGCCCAGGCGGTGGTGGTCTTTTTGTCGCTGCCGATCTCGTAGGGCTCGGCCGGCTTCTGGTCGGCCTTTTTGGCAGCGTCCTTCTTGTCCTCCTTCTTCGCGTCCTTCGAGCCCTCCGGTTTGCCTTCGGGCTCCGTCGTCGGTTTGGCCGTCGATGTCGGCCTGTCGCCGGCGGCCACGGGCCGCAGCCGGGCTGCCGCGGGGGACTGGATCACCTCCGGCTCCGGTGCGGGCAGGGCGAGGGCTGCGTCACCGTCTGTCTCGGCGACTACCGGGAAGTCGGCGACCGGCGCGACGGCCGTCGGGGACCGTTCCGCAGCGGCCAGCTGGCCCGCCGCGACCAGCACGATGGCCCACGCTGCCCAGCTTGCCGGACCGCCATGCCTTGTGGTCACGTCAAGGTTCTCCCAAATCCAACCATCGGGAGAATCGGCAGGGTCGGAACCGTTGCTTGAGCCGGAATCAGGCCTGGTGGGCGGCGGCCACGGCCGCGGGCCGGTGACCGGCCTCGCCCGCCGGCGGGGTCGTTGCCGGCGTCGCGCCGAGGGCGGCCGGCAGCCGGATCGTGACGACGGTTCCCCTGTCCGGTTCGCTGGCGAGCGTCATCGTCCCCCCATGCCGCTCGACGATCGCCCGGGAGATCGGCAGGCCGAGGCCGCCGCTCCGGGCCGTGCCCCGGGCGCGGGCGGTGTCGGCCTTGAAGAACCGGTCGAAGACGCGGGAAACGTCCGCAGCCGCGATCCCGATGCCCGTGTCGGCCACCTGCAGCAGCACCTCGTCGGCGTCGGCGGTCGTGGCCACCGAGACCCGCACGCGTCCACCCGCCGGGGTGAAGCGGATGGCGTTGTCGAGCAGGTTGCCCAGCACCTGGCGCAGGTGGACGGCGTCGCCGCGCACCACACCCCGCGCATCCGCGGCGAGCGCGACGTCGATGCCCCGCTCCTCCGCCACGCCCGCGAACATGGCGATCGCCTGCCCGGCCAGCAGCGCCAGGTCGACGGCGGTGCCGGGCTCTGTTCCAACGCGACCCGGCTCCTCGTCCGCCTCCGCGAGCAGGAGCAGGTCGTTGGTGAGCTTGGCGAGCTGTCGGGTCTCGTCCAGCACGTCGCCGAGCGTTTCCCGGTACTCCGTCGCGGTCCGGTCGCGCGAGGCCGCGACCTCCAGCGACGTCCGGATCGCCGCCAACGGGCCACGCAGTTCATGGGCGGCGTCGGCGAGGAAGCGACGCTGACGATCGACGTGCCCGGCGACCTGGTCGAGAAGCCGGTTGATCGTGGTCGCCAGTTGGTCGAGCTCGTCGCCTGTGCCGCTGAGCGTCAGCCGGTCGCCGAGCCGCGTCGGTCGCAGCCGTTCGGCCGTGCGCAGGATGTCGGCCACCGGCCGGGTGGCGCCGACGGCCAGCCAGTATCCGGCCAACGGGGTGAGCAGGGCGAGGATTCCGCCCAGCGGCAGGAGCAGCCGCGTCACCGCCCGGGCGTCGGCATCGAGCGTCCGGGTGGACATCCCGATCCGGACGTGCAGCGTCGGCTGGTCCGGGACCTCGATTCGGCGTCGGACGTAGCGGTAGCCCGGCAGCTGGACGACGTTCTCGAGGCGGTCCTTGCGGGCCGGCGGGAACGCGGCCACGACGTCGGGGCAGGCGTCGCTGCGCCAGATCGTCGCGCCGTCTTCGGTGAGCAGGTGACTGAACCAGCCCCGTTCCCCGTGGCTCGCCGCCTTGCGCTGCAGCAGGTTCACCACCCCCATGGTCTCGGGGAGAAACGCCGCGCTCGCCAGCGCGACCTCGGTGCATTCCCCGCGCAGCACGCTGTCGGCCTCCCGGTAGAGGGCCGCCCGGGCGGTGAACCGCACCGTCACCACGCAGGCCAGCACCATCAGGAGCGCGACGGCCGTGTTCCAGAGCGTCAGCCGGATCCGCAGCGATCCCCAGGAGCGGCGGTCAGTCGGTAGCCAGCGCATAGCCACGGCCCCGGATGGTCGTGATCAGCGACCGCTCCCGGCCGCGATCGATCTTGCCGCGCAGCCGGTTGATGTGCACCTCGATGACGTTGGTGGGGCCGTCCCAGTCGAAGCCCCAGACGTGTTCGCAAAGCATGCTCCGGGTCACGACCTGCCCCTCGTGCCGGAGGAGGAGTTCGAGGACGCTCGCCTCCGTGGGGGTGAGATCGAGGGTTCGGTCGTTGATCGTGACCTGCTTGCGGCCGACGTGGAGCCGCAGCGGGCCGGCCGCCACCTCGGCCGAGGGCTTGTCGGCCACGCGCCGGCGCAGGGCCTCGATGCGGGCCAGCAGTTCGTCGAGGGCGAACGGCTTGACCATGTAGTCGTCGGCCCCGGCGGCGAACCCCGCCAGGCGCTCCGGGACCGTGCCGAGGGCCGTGAGGACGATCACCGGCGTGCGCACTCCCGCCGCCCGGGCCGCCTGCAACAGTTCGAGCCCGCCTGCCTGGGGCAGCATCAGGTCGAGAACGACGAGGTCGGCCGAGGCGAAGGTCCGGTCGCGGGTGGCCTGCGCGCCGTCGGGCACCCAGGTGCACTCGTGCCCGCGCTCACGGACGGCGCGGGTGACGGCCCGGGCGATCAGCGGGTCATCCTCGACGATCGCGACGTGCATGCGACAACGCTCCG
>JBIKKQ010000292.1:0-3149 GCA_044360305.1 Pirellulales bacterium | reverse complement strand
GCGCGAAAGTCAGGCGCAAGCATCGCTTGCGCGGAGCCGGGCTCCGCCCGGCGACCGTAAGCCGGAGCAGACGCTATGTCGGCTGCGACGGCGCGAAAGCAAGCCCGCGAAGGTCAGGGCTTGGCGTCGCCGAGGAGCCGCTCTTCCTCCTCCTCCTGGATGATGATCCGCGGCGTCACCATCAGCATCAGGCTGTCGGTCGTTCGGCCGAGGCCGACGTTCTTAAACAGCCGGTTGACGTACGGCACCTTGGAGAGGATCGGGACGCCGTATTCGTTCCGCCCCTCGCGCAGCCGCTTGACGCCGCCGAGGAGCACCGTGCCGCCGTCGGGCACGCTGACGGTCGTGGTCACCGTCGTGAACAGGAACTCCGGCAGCTGCAGGGTCGTGCCGTTGGACCGCTGCTCGATCTCGCCCGACGACGAGAAGCCGTTGGTGAGTCCGACGAGCCCGGTGGCGCCCGGCGCCTTGACCTCCGCGCCCGACTTTTCATCGCTGCTCTTGGCCCGCGAGCTCTTCGAGCCCTCGAACTGGAACTCCTCGATCCGGCCGATCTGCGAGAAGAACGGGACGAGCGTCAGTCGCACGAACCGCCGGTCGTTGGAGACGACCGCCTCGACGTTCACGGCGGTGCCCTCGTTGAGAACCGTGATCACCGGCTGCTGGGCGGCGGCGAACTCGCCCACGACCGGCGTCACCGAGGTCACGAACGGCCGCTGCCGCGTGTCGGAGACGAAGGCGTTTTGGCCGTTGAACAGCGTGACCTTCGGCGCCTGGAGCACGTTGGACCGGGTGTTGCCCTGGGCGGCCTCGATGAGGAAGAAGGCCTCGATGTCGGAGAGGATCGCGAACCCGAACGACGCGGCCGAGTCGGCCACCGACGGCAGGCCGGGGAACTGCGGCACGCGGGCGGCGTTGAAGCTGCCCTGCCGGAACGGGACGGAGTAGAAGTTGGAGATGTTGTTGTTCTGCCGGTTGAACTGCGGGGCCGCCGCGCCTCCCGCCCCCGCCGGCTGCTGGTTCACGATGGCGTTGGGATTGAGGGCCACGCCCGGAACCCCCTGCTGGCCGAGACCGACGAGCTGCGACCGGCCCCCGGGCAGCGCGTTGATGCCGAACTGGCCGGGCGAGCTCGACCCGCCCCCCTGGGTCGGCACCGCCGTCATGTTGAGCGGCTCGTTGACGCCGGTCTGGATGTTGAAGTCGAAGTCGACGCCGATCCGTTCGAAGAACGTGTCGTTGAGCGAGATGAACCGGACCTCGATCGTGACCTGCAGGTCCTGCAGCCGGCGCAGCTGGTCGAGCAGGTCGGCGATCTGCTCGTGGATTTCCTGGGTCTGGAGGACGACGATCGACAGGCTGATGTCGAGGGGCCGGATCTGGCCGTTGCCCCCCTGATCGGCCCACACGCCCGGCCCGCCGACCGTGTTGGTGATCAGGTCGATGAGCGACTGGAAGTCGGCCTGCCCGCCGCCGCCGACGTTCGGCGGGCCGAAGGGGACAGCGGCCGGCATGCCGCTGACCGGTCCGCGGCCGCCGCGGCCCTGGATCTGGGCCAGCGATCCTGCGGGCACGCCGGCCGACGATCGCGCGGCCCGATTGAGGGCGTCGGCCGGCGGCTCGACGCTCACCTGGAGCTGGTTCCGCAGGGCCATGTCGTAGCCCTTCATCAGCGCTCCCTCGATGCCGAGGCCGTCGGCGGAAAAGTTGGGGATCGGCTTGACGAGGTCGCCGACCTGGTAGGTGACCGGATAGACCACGCCCTTGACCAGCTCCGGACTGGTCACCTTCAGCACCTCGTCCTGGACGACGTACCGCAGATGGAGCGGCTCGAGGAGCAACTTGAGGACGCTCCGCAGCGTGATCTGCTGGTCGAGCGCGAGGGTCACGGGGGTGTCGCTGCCCACCTTCTCCAGGTCGAGGCCGACCATGTCGAGGTGGATGTTGACGCCGGCCTGGTCCTGGAGCGACTTGAGAACCGCCGACAGCGGCTGGTTGCGGTAGTCGGTCGTGACCTTGGTGTCGAGCTTGCGATGGATCGCGAGTTCGGCAGGCGTGGCCCGACCCTTGCCCTCGGCCTTGAGCCGCTGCCGGCTCTTGGTCAGCTGCTCCCAGTCCTTCGTGACCGGAAACTCGATCGGCCCGGTGAACGGCGTCCCCGCCCGCTCGACGTCCGCCAGCACGTCGAGCACGCCGTCCTGCTGGGCGGCGCCAATCGCCCCCTGCCGGTCGATGCGGGCGATCGTCTTGCTCTGCAGGAGCATCTGCCGGACGACGATGTTGTCGGGGGCCAGCTGGCCGGCCCGCTTGGCGACCGTCTCGGCCTCGGCGAACCGGCGCTGATCGACGAGCGTGTTGTATTCGTCCACCAGCAGGGCGATCCGCTGGTCCACCTCCACCTTCTGGGCCCGATCCCGTTCCACCCGTCCCTCGACCTCCGCGGCCTTTCGCTCCAGCGCCAGCTCCGCGCGGCGCTTGCCGGCGGCCTCCTCGATGTCGCGTCGGGCACGCTCGATCCGTCGGGCGAACTGTTCCTTCTTGTCGGCGGGGATTGGCTGTGCCTCGACGTAGGCGGCCGTGCCGTCGAGCAGGGCGATCGCGTCGCCCGGGGACTTCTGCGCCAGCCGCTTGGCCTCGAGCTGTTTCGCGGCCACCTCGGCCGAAACGCCGGCGAGCAGAATGTCGTCGGGCACGCGGCCGGCCGGTGCGACCTGAGCCGGGCCATCCTGCACCGGAGCGGCCTGCACTGGCGCCGCGGGCCCGCCGCCCGCCGCAGCCCGCCGGGCGGCCTCGTCGATCACCTTGCGGGCCGCGGCGGCATCGGCCGCCGGTCCCGCCGGGGCGGGCAGGTCGGCGGCGTGCGTTGCGACCGTCGCACCCGCCGCGACGGCCAGCGGCGCGATCGAGGCACGGAATCGGTGGCGCCATCCGCGGTCGCTATTGGACCGTGATCCGTGGTTCGTGGGCGTGCTTCGCATGGTGCGCATTCCTCGTGGGAAACGTCCTCGTGGGGCGGGGAGATACTCCGGCCCGGGACGATGGGTCAAGGGCATGTCCGGCCGCGGGGCATGGGGGATGGGGGGCCGGCTTGCCCAATTTCACAGAGGGTGTCCCAGAGGGCATGGCTCTATACCGCCCAACCCGCCGGC
>JBIKKQ010000105.1:0-11550 GCA_044360305.1 Pirellulales bacterium | reverse complement strand
CGGGAGCGAATTTCCAGAACGAGGAACATGGGGACGGGAGCGGATTTCGGAAATCCGCTCCCGTCCCCGATTTCCCCCCGCTCCCGTCCCTATTTTCCGGCGCGTTTCACCGCGGTCGTCAGCCGGACCGAAGCCGCCAGTTCGTCGAGCTGGAAGTGCGGCTGGAGGTGCATGACCACCCGGTAGTTGCCCGCCGTGCCGGGCTCCTCGCGGACCTCCACCCTGGCGGCCCGCAGTGGCAGGCGGGCCCGTGTCTCCGCCGATGCCCGGTCGTCCGGCGTGACGTAGTCGTGCACCCACTCGTTGAGGAAGTGTTCCAATTCGCCGGCGTCGGTGACCGAGCCCACCTTGTTGCGGGCGATCACCTTGATGTAGTGGGCGAACCGCGACACGCAGAGCATGTACTGCAGCATCGCCGAGATCCGCGCGTTGGCCGCAGCCTCCGGCCGGTCGGTTCGCGCGACGCGATGCAGCGACTGGTTCGAGTGAAACACCGCCCGGCCGTCGCTGCCGGCGGCGCAGAGCGGCACGAAGCCGGCGGCCGCCAGCCGCCGCTCGGTTCCCTCCGTGATCGCCGTCTCGGTCGGGCCGCGCCGGAACGCAAACGGCTCGCTTCCCCCGAACGCCTCCGTCGGCAGGCCGGAAACCAGGCCGCCCCCAGCCGCGCCCCGCGAGCCGCCGCGGATGTCCGCGAACCAGCCCGACCGGGAGAACTCGGCGACCACCACGCCCGCGAACGCCCACGCCGCCCCGGTCCAGAGCCGTTGCCCGCCGTGCGGCCCGTCCACCTGCTCCCGGTAGCGAAAGCCCCGGTCCGCCCACGAGCGTTCCGGCTGCGCCGCGGCGTCGGCGGCGCCGATCCAGCCGTCGTAGGGCAGCCGGGCCAGCACCCGCGGGAGGACGAGCCCGAGGAAACGCGACTCCTCCCGGCCGCGCAGCGACCGCCACTTCACGTAGTCGGCGCCGGCGTGCAGCGTGTCGAGGTTCGGGGCCGCCTCGAGGTCCTGGAGCGAATCAACGCCCAGCAGGTCGGGCTGGGGCGACGTCACCAGCGGTGCGAAACTCGCGGCCGCGACCTCCCCCAGGCCGGCGAGCAGGTCGACGTCGTCCGGATGGCGGCCGAATTCGTAGTCGGCCACGAGCAGGCCGTAGGGCGTACCGCCGGCGGTGCCGAACTCTTCCTCGTAGACCTTGCGCCACAGCGCGGTGCGGTCGAACTCCACGGCCCCGGCCCGGTCGCGGGCCAGGTCGCGCTTGCTCGCCTGCAGCACCCGCACCTGCACCGCGCCGCCCCCGCCGTCGGCTGCGGCATCGGCGCGGGCCACGAGCCAGGCCAGCGACCTCCACGACGCCTCGAGCTGCTGAAACCGCGGGTGGTGGAGGATGGCGTCGAGCTGCACGCCGATGGTGGCGTCGAGCGTGGCGACGTCGGCGCCGAGCCGGTCGGCCAGTTCACGGCGGGTGAGCCGCTCCCCGACCGGGATCCTGGCGGCCGCCCAGGCGGCGAGCGTCTCAGCCGCCGTCCGGGCCGCGAGCAGCCGGGACGCCGCGGCGTCGTCGGCCCGCGTCGCGGCGACGCCCCAATCGATGCCCGCCGGCTGCGGCCGTGCCTGTGGAGCGACCGCCGGCGCGGCTTCGGCCAGTGCTTCCTGCGTCACGAATTGCCGGCCGTTCGACAGGACCATCGGTGTGGATCACCCTGTCCGCCGGCGGAGTCGCCCGGGCCGCCGGAAGCCCTTGGTCACTTCTTGGACGAGGGGATCTTGGCCACCATCCGCAGCGACGTGGTGAGCTCCTCGAGCTGCAGCCAAGGCCGCAGGTGCGCCACCGCGTTGTAACTGCCGGGGGCGCCGGGAACCTCCTCGACGGTGATCTGCGCCTCGGCCAGCGGGTAGCGGGCCTTGATGTCCGCCGAAGGCTTCGGGTCGGCCGACACGTAGTTGGCAATCCAGCGTTTCAGCCAGTCCTCGCAGTCCTGCCGCTCCATGAACGAGCCGATCTTGTCGCGGGCGATGCACTTGAGGTAGTGCGCGATCCGCGACGAGGCCATGATGTAGGGCAGCCGGGCCGAGATGGACGCGTTGGCCGTGGCCTCGGGCCGGTCGTACTTCTTGGCCTTCTGGGCCGTCTGAGCACCGAAGAACACCGCGTAGTCGGTGTTCTTGTAGTGGCACAGCGGCAGGAAGCCGAGCTTGGAAAGCTCGGCCTCGCGCCGGTCGGTGATCGCGATCTCGGTCGGGCACTTGAGATCGACGTCGCCGTCGTCGTCGGTGAACACGTGGGCCGGCAGGCCCTCGACCTTGCCGCCGTTCTCGGCGCCGCGGATGGCCGTGCACCAGCCGGTCTGGGCGAAGGCGTTGGTGAGGGTCGTGCCCATCACGTAGGCCGTGCTCATCCAGCAGTAGTTGGAATGATCGACCTTCTTGGAGTTGCCCTTGGCGTCGAGTTCGACCTCCTCGTAGTTGAACTCCTCGACCGGCTTCGTCTGGCTGCCGTAGGGGAGGCGGGCCAGCGTCCGCGGCATGGTGAGCACGACGAACCGCGAGTCGTCTGAATCGCGGAAGCTCCGCCACTTGGCGTAGCTGGGGTCGAGGAAGATCTTCTCCAGGTCACGGGGCTTGGAGAGCTCCTCGAAGCTGTCGAGTCCAAGCAGTTGCGACCCGGCGCTGGTCACGAACGGGCAGAAGCCGGCCGCCGCGACGTTCGACATCTTCGCCAGCAGGTCGATGTCCTCGGGATGGTTGGTGAACTCGTAGTCGCCGATCAGGGCGGCATAGGGCTCGCCGCCGGCCTGGCCGAACTCGGCCTCGTAGATCTTCTTGAAGGCCTGGCTCTGGTCGAACTCCACGGCCTTGTCGAGATCCTTGAAGAGATCGCGCTTCGACACGTTCAGGGCCCGGATCTTCAGCTGAGCGCTCGTTTCGGAGTTCATCACCAGGTGGTGCAGCCCGCGCCACGTCCCCTCCAGCTTCTGAAAGCTCGGGTGGTGCATGACGGCGCCGAGCTGCTTCGACATCGCCGCGTCGATCGCCTCGATCGCCCGGTTGATCGTCTTGGTGACGTTGCGGTCGAACTTCACCGTGCCGTGGAGCGACTGCTCGACGAGCGTGCGGATCAGCTCGTCGCGCCGCGGCTTGTCGACGGCCCGCGGCATCATGCTGGTGATCTGGTCGAGCAGGCTGGCGCCGGCCTCGGTCGTCGTCGCGGCCGCTGCCGCCGCTTCCTTCTTTTCGGCTGTCATGGAGAGAGTCCTTCCTGTCGTGCGAGGGGTTGGTGTGCCCGCGACCGTCCTGTCGGTCGCCGGCCGGGGATCACTCGTTGCCCGATTCGGAAATGCCCATTTCACCGGCGAGCTTCTGGAGTTGCTCGGTGTCTTGGAGGATCTTCTCCAGTTCCCCCTCCAGTTTGTCCGCCCGGTCCACCGCCGAGAGCAGGTCGCGGAGCCGATTGCGGGTCTCGAGGAGCTTCTTCAGCGGCTCGACCTGCTCGACGACCCGCGTCGGCTCGAAGTCCTCGATCGAGGAGAACTTGAGCTTGACGGCCATCTCGCTGCCGTCGCCAGCGAGCGTGTTCTCGGCCCGGAACTCCAGGCCCGGGGTCATCCGCCGCATCACCTCGTCGAAGTTGTCGCGGTCGATGTTGACGAACTTCCGGTCCTTGAGCGGCTTGAGTTCCTCCGTGGGGTTGCCCGAGAAATCCCCCATCACGCCGACCACGAAGGGCAGTTCCTTGACGACCTGTGCGCCTTCCGTCTCGACGTCGTAGGTGATGTGCACCCGCGGCTTGCGGACGCGATTGAGTTTGCCGTGGACTGATTCGGGCATCGCGGGATTCCTTTCGTTCAGGGGGCCGGGACGTTCAGGTGGTCGGTGACGCGGATGACTGGGTGACGGAGCCGGGACGCGGGCGGCGGAGGCGTCTCGGGACCGAGTGACGGGAGCGGACGAACCCTGTTCATTCCTCGAAGGACGTGCCGATCATCCGCGACAACGCCTTGAGCCCCTCGGACTCCCGGATCATCTCGCGGTAGTACTCCTCACGACTGAGCCGTGCCATGCGCACGACATTGCGAATCTGGGCGGCAAGGAGACTGTGCGGGTCGCTCCGCTCGAAAAAATCCGCCGCCCTCTCCAGCCACGCGAGGGCATCATCGCGGGTCGTGGGGCGACCTGCAAGTACCCCCGCCTCCGTGCCGGAAATCTCCCCGGTCGTGGCCGGGGCGGCCCCGTCCGTCGCGGCCGGCGCCTCCGTGCGGAGAACCTCCTCGATGGCCTCGGGAGCGAACGTTCGCAGGGCGGCCTCGCACTCCTCGAACAGGTCCCGCAGCGGCAGCGCGGGGAGGATCGCCAGGTCATTGGAAGCGCCGGCGACGGCGACCGCCAGCGAGTCCCACGACTCCCTGGCCCGAAGTACGTCGCGGAACACCTGCTGCAAGAACGGCTTTCCGGTGCTCGCGACGGCTGCCTGAAACTGCTCGGGCGACGTCGCCCCCCGGGCCAGGGCCCGCTCCAGTTCCGAGGTGTCGTCGATGCCGCGGAGGTCGCGGCTGCTGCGCCAGTGGCAGAGGCCATATCGCTGCCCGTCGCGGCCGTCCACCAGCGGCAGATAGAGGATCGCCGGCACCAGCAGGCCTTCCGACTCCTCCCCCACCAAGCGCACGAGCGGCAGCGCCCGTTCCTGGGCGACCGTCCGATCGTCGGCCGGGCCATCCTCCGGGTCCGGGATCGGGAACAGGTCGGCCCAATGACTCTCGACGAGGGCCCGGGCCACGTCGCAGCCGTTCGCCAGGCCGGCGAAGCCGTCGAGCCGCGCCCAGGACTCGATCAGGGCGGCGGCCGCTCCCAGGTCGCGGGACATGCTCGTGAGCACGTCGCTGCAGCGATCCGCGACCTGCCCCCACGGGCCGAGGGCCGCCCCACGCTCGACCGACCGATCCTGGTCCGACTCCCGTTCGATCCGCCGCGCCTCGTCGCGGGCGTCCCGGATGCCGCCCCAGGCCGCGCGGCCACGGTCGTCGATCCGCAGATTAATGCCTCCCGGAGAACCGTCGGGCAGCGGGCCGCGGAGGACTTCGAGGTCGATCGTGCCGGTTCGTGCCATGATGGTCGTGATCCCCGCGTGCGGCAATTGTCTGCGGCACCGCATCGTTGCGGCCCCGCGTTCCGGGCGGAACGGTCTGGCCGTCCTCAGCCCGAAGTGGCCAAGTGTGCCACCGAAAAAAGACGCCGTCAAAATCGGTCCGCAGGGGCATGATCAATCCATCCCCGTCGCCTGCAGGGCGGCGGCCAGCCGGCCCAGCGCCCGGGAATGCAGCCGGCTCGCCCAGGCCTTGCTGATGCCCACCTCGGTCGCGGCCTCGGTCAGCGTCCGGCCGTCGAAGTAGGTCAGCCGCACGAGCGCGGCCATGTCGGACGGCAATTCGGCCACCAGTTCGCGGAGCTTCACCGCCATCTCCCGGCGCATCACGATGTCGTCGGGCCGTTCGGTCGCGGAGTCGGTGAGTTCGGCCTCGCCCCCGGCCTCGCCCCACGAGCCGAGGCAGGCGACGGCCAGTGCGGCCGACGCCCCCTTCAGCCAGGCCCCCTGCCGGGCGATGACCGCCTCCGGCGAGCCGGTCCCGGCGTCGTCGCCGCCGGCGTCGGCCAACGCCTCGTTGGCCATCCGGTCGTACCTGCCCCCCTCGAAATCTCCGCGGTTGAACCAGCGCATCCGCGACAGGCCGTCGAGGATCGCGCCGCGCACGCGATACCAGGCGTAGGTCGTGAACTGCCCTCCCCGGGCGGCATCGAAATCGCGGGCCGCCTCGGCGAGGCCGACCTGACCGTAGGAGACGAGGTCGTCGAGTTCGACGTGGGCCGGCAGCCGCTGGTGGATCTTCCAGGCGATGGAACGAACGAGCCCCTGACAGGAGGTTATGAGTTGCTGCCTCCGTCCCGCGGCGTCGTGCCCATCGGAGTGGACCGCCATCACGATGGTCCCCGCAGCTGGTCGGATCCGGCCACCCGTGCCGCCGCCTTGATCGCCTCGAACAACTGCTGGATCCGCCGGGCGCTGGCGGGATCCTCGAGCAGCGACTCCGCGATCCGCTCCATCAGCCGCCGCCGCGACCGCTCGTCCGCGGCGATCGCGGCCAAGCCCGAGGGCATGACCGCGGCCACGAGATCGGCGGCCATCGCCACGTCGAGCGTGGCATCGGTCCCCCGCTGACGCACCGCGGCGATCAGCCGGGCCCGGTCCATCTCGTCGAGCGCCGCGTGCCACGGCGTACCGGCATCCCCGTCCGCCGCCTCCCCCGTCGTCGCGGCGAGGATCCGTTGCAGGTCGGCGATGCTGGTCGAGGTCCGCAGCAACCGTCCGGCCGCCGTGTCGGCCGGGTTCCGCCGGCCGTCCCCCTGCGATCCTCCCCCCGTCGCTCCGCTGGCCGCCATCGGATGTTCCTCCTGTCGCCGGGTGCCCGGTGTGCCCCTCAGCCCGCCGGCGTCGCGTTGCTGCCGAATTTCAAGGCCAAGGCGATCGCCACGCCCAGCAGTACGAGGCCGCTGACAATCGCGAGGACCGTCGCCAGCCGGCCCGCGGCCTGGTCCTCGGCCTCGGCGCGCGGCGTCCACTCCAGATCGCCCTGCGCGTCGATCGCCTTCTCGATCACACCGCGAACGAAGCCGGACTGTTCCGGGGTCGCTCCGCAGGCGGCCAGATAACAGCCGGACAGCAGCGGGGCGACCGCGGTCGCGTCCCCCTCCGCAGGCGCGAAGGCCCGGCGGAGGATGCCGGCCAGCCGCCCGGAAAGTTCTCCGCGCAGCCGGGACACGAGGCCCACGAGGGCGCTGTTGTCGCGCTCGGCGAGCACGCCGGTCGCACGCAGGATGCGGCCGGTGACCAGATCCTCGACCATCCCGCAGGCCCGGCTGGCGACGGTGCCCAGTTGGTCGTAACTGGCCGCGACGCCGACCGGAAACCGCTGGCCCAGCCGGGACTTCCGTTCCGCCGCCGGCATCCGCCGGATGAGTTCGCAGAACCCCTTCTCGCGCTCCAGCCCGAGCACGACCACCGTGACCGGGGCCCGCATGCCCATCCCCTTGGCGAGGATCGCGAGGTCGTCGCCGAGGGCCCGGCCGACCGCCAGGGCATCCGTCGGGCCGCGTTGGACGATGCCCCAGGGGATCGCGGCCAGCGTGCCGTTGAACGGGGCGAGGCCGCCCCGTTCGCGCCGGATCAGCTCGCACAGGTACTGCAGCCGCTGCCCCGCCGTCTCGCGATCGACGGTGGACGGAGCCGCCGTACGGGAAGCGGTGGCCGCCGCACCCGCCGTTCCGTTCAGCGACCCGATGTCGATCGTCCGGTTCGTCAGTTCGCCGACATCCACCGTCCGGCTGCGGTCGAAGGCCGCTGCCGGTGGCGCGGGGGCTGCCGCTTCGCCCCCTGCGGCGCCGGCCGCCGCGGCCTCCGGGAGGAAGACCGTGCCATGCACGTCGGGCGGCTTGCCGGTCGTCGACTGCGCCGCCACGGCTGCCGGTCGGGCATCGCCGCCCCGGCGGACGACGTCGCTCAGTTGGCAGGCGTTGCCGATGCAGACGAAGACCGCGTCGAAGCTGCCATACAGGTGGACCGCCGCCGCGCCGGCCGGTGCGGCCTTGACGAGGAACTCGCCCGGCACCTCCGCCAGCAGCCGCTGCTCCTCGTCGTCCGACGTGCCCCCGATCACGAGGAACAGCGGCACCTCCGTCAGCGAAATGCCCTGCCGGCGAAGTTCTGCCAGCCCCCCCTGCCAGGCCGCGAGGATGTCGGGAAACCGGCTCGCATCCCGCTCCAGCCAGAGCCGCGCCGCCTGATACACCAGCAACGGCGTGAGCACCAGCAGCAGAGCGAGCACCGCCAGCTTGCCCGGCCGCCACCAGGCCGCGAGGACCTGCTGCTCCTCGCCGACGAGCAGCACCACGATCGCCAGCAGGACGACGACGACCTGAAACACGGCGACCAGCGCGGCGATGCGGGCCGCGAGCGACATGCCGGCGACGGTGCGCGGCAGGTTGGCCAGCGTCGTGAACGGCGTCATCAGCCACTGCAGGATCGCGGTCATCGTGTCCCTCCGCACCGGCCGCCGGCCGGCGTCACAGCATCGCCAGCCGCCAGACCGCCACCACGCCGCACGCGGCGGCCAACGCGGTCGCCAGTCCGGCCCACATCAGTTTCGCGCGGCCGGACAACGGCGGCGCACCGGACAACTCCACGGCGGCATCGGGCACCGGGGGCCGCCCCTGCCCCACCCGCACGAGCTGCTCCTGCTTCCGCAGCCAAGCCTCCAGCGCCGGGGGCTGTTCCCGAAACATGCCCCGGAAGCCGAGCACGACCGCGAGGATGAAGGTCTCGAGCGCGTCCCGGCTGGCCAGCCCGACCGCCTGCTCGGCGCGGTCGAAGAACGCGGTGGCGCGGTTGCGGGAGCGAAACAGATCGACCTCCAGGGCGTGGTTCTCCCACCACGACTGCCCGGTCCAGGGCACGTCGACGATCAGCAGCTCGTCCACCAGGGCCGTCAGGGCGTACGACGCCAACTCCCAGTCCTTCGCCCGGGAGCCGGGGATTCGGGCGCCGGCCTGTTCGATCGCGCCGCGGATCCTGGACCGCTCCTGTTCCGGGACGCCGGCGGTTCCGCCCCGCACCCGGTCGAGCAGGCCGAGCACCTCGAGCATCACGGGGTCGAACGCGGCGGCGAACTCGGGCGACATCGCGTGGCTCGGGCGGTCAGGTTGTCTGGGGGACGGCGAACAGGGCGAACTCGAGCGTCGCCGGGTTGCCCTGGTGCGAGACCTCGATCCGCCGGTTGCCGATCAGGGCCTCGCGGTTGAGGAGCAGCGTCTCGCGGAGGCGGATCGCCAGCGACTGCGTGTCGCGGACGTCGTTCCAGGCGACGCTCTCGCGGCCGATCTGGTAGTACAGCCAGCCTCCCTTGTCGGGCAGCGCGCGGGGCGGCCTGTCGAGCGGGATGAGCTGCAGCCCGGGAACGCCCATCCGGAACAGGTGGTCGACCTGCCGGGCGCTGCCGAGCTTCCAGTCGAGCTGCGTGTTGCCGCTGAGCAGGCTGCGGCACTCGTCCTCCGGAATCTCCCCGCGGAGCACGCCCACGTACCAGCGCCAGTCGGACTGCAGCCACTTCGGCTCGAGCGTCACGCCGAGCGACGCCGGCCCGACGCCGGTGAAGTACCGCTGCTCGTACGACAGCGCCGCCACCCGCGACAGCATCCGCTCGATCCGCTCCTTGACGTCGCGGAAGATGCGGGCGAGTTCGTCATGGTCGTAGAGCGGGAGTTCGCCCAGCCTGCGGTCGGGCTCGAAGATCGCCAGCTGGCCCGCCACGCGGCAGAGTTCCGTGTAGGCGACCCGCGGATGGATGCCGCGGGCGAAGGCGATCGTACGCAGGGCGGCGTGCGATTCCTGGATCTTGGACAGCATGACGAGCCGGTCGAGGTCGCCGGGCTCGGAACTGGAGAAGCCCACCTGGCGGCTCACGGCCTGCTCGGCGAGAACCTCGAGCTTTCGCCCCAGCAGGTCGTAGACCGAGCGGACCACGTCGCGGCCTAGCGGCGGCCAGGCGTCGATCGCCAGCACGGGGGGGAAGTAGTCGGGATCGATCTCGGGGGCCGCCTCCCGGTCGCCGGCCCGGCGGATCTGCGCGATCGGCAGCAGCTCGAAGCCGGACAGGTCCTGGTTCGACACCAGCAGCCGGACGTTGAGCCGGCGAAACTCGACCTCCTGATCGTTGCCGCCGGCGGTCTCGTCCTGGAGCGATTGGCGGATGGCCGCGTAGCGGCTGCGATCGCCGGGCCCCGGCGGGGATACGTTCGGCCCGGCAGGGTCGGTCCGCGGCACGGCGAGGTAGACGCGGACGGTGTCCTCGACCGCCAGCGCGTCGTCGATCGCCGCCCGGAGCTTCGTGAACGTGCCCACTGCCTGGTCGATCGGCACGCGGTCGGGCTCCTCGCCCGGCTCGAGCCAGATGAGCGTGCCGTCGCGGAGCACGGCCCGGCACGACCGCACCTCCACCTGCCGGTTGGCGAGCGCGTCGGGCTCGATCTGCACCGAGACGAGTCCGTAGCCGCACGGATCCTGCGCGGCCTGCTGGAGCGCCGCATGCTCGGCCCAATGGCGATCGTTCGCCTGGAAGTGGTGGGGTCGGAGGAACATTCCCTCCGACCAGTGGACCGGCAGATGGCGCATGACCGTATCCCGAAACCGCACGACCCGGCGGTTGGAGGGAAAACACCCCGTCGTGATCGTGGAAACCCTACCGCGGCCATCGGGGTGCGTAAAGGGGCGGCAAGCGGCGACGGGTGACCGACGCTCCCCTGCTGGCCGACGGCCGCGGCCCTTGCCAGCGGCGGCGCGTGTCTGGCAGACTCGCAAGCCGTGCGCGGCGGGGCGTTGGCCCGCCCGCGCGAGCCGCCGAAGGCCTGTGGCATGAAGTCGAACGCGAACGGACGGGGGGCGGCCGCGGGCGGCCGACAGGCCCGCTGGAAGGGGGCGAAGCCCGCCGCGGCGCGGCCGCGATCCCGGCTCGCCGCTCGACTCGGCTGGACGGCCGCCAGCGCGGCCCTGCTCGCCGGACTCGGGTTCCTCGTCGTGCCGCCGTTGTTCGTCTGGCACGCCGCCGTCGTGCAGCTCTCGATCGACGAGTATGCGCTCGGCATGCTCGCGCCGCTCCCCTTCGGCCGCGAGGATGCCGCGGCGATCGACGCGTCGCTCGCCGGCCGACTCTCGCCGGCGCTGGGAGACCGTCCGCGCCGGCCGCTCACGCTCGACCAGTTCGACACCGCCGCCGCGGTTCGCGAGCCGCTGCGCGAGAAGATGGCGAGCCTGCGGGTCGGGGGCCGCGACGTGCTCGTGGCGATCGTGCGCGGGCAGGCGGTCGTGGCGTCCGATCCCGGTGGCATGCTCCGGGCGAGCCTGGTCGCCGAGGACGTGAAGCTGTCACGCGGCGCGATCGCGGAGCTCGTCCCCTGCGCCGATATCGTGGCCGCGTTCGCGGCCACGCGGGCGCGAACAACGCTCGTGGCCCTCGACATGGGCGACCTGCAGTGGGATCCGCGGCTCGGCGTCGTCGGGGGACTCGCCCCGGCGCAAATCGACGGCGAGTCACGGCAGGCGTTGCCGGGCCTGGGGCCGGATCGCTCGTGCTGGATCCTCGGGTCGCACGACGTGCACGAGTTTTCGGGCGTCAGTCTCCGGGCCCGCCGCAGCTTCTTTTCCAGGAGCCTCGAACTCGCGCTGGCGGGCCATGCCGACGACCCGCGCTGGGGCACGGGCGGCGACGGCGACGGCGTCGTGGAACTCGACGAACTGGCCCGGTTCACCGCGGCCTGGACGAGCGCGTGGGCGCGGCGGGAGAGCAACGGCGAGTTCGACCAGCGACCGGTCTTGTGGCGTGTCGGGGTGGGCCGCGTGCCGCTCGACCAGGTGCCGCGCGGGATCCCGATCGTGCGCGTGGGACGGTCCGTCCCCCGCCCCCCGCCCACGGCGCTGATTCGCGCGGCCGCCGCGGACGATTCCGCGGGCCGC
>JBIKKQ010000027.1:0-27248 GCA_044360305.1 Pirellulales bacterium | reverse complement strand
GGCGCTCGCCGCACAGACAGGCCTCTCGGTGGTGGCGGAATCGGCCACCGTGTCGGTGCCCGATGCCCGCGCCGGTGCCGGGCGGAAGACGCTGTTCGAGAACGTGAGCTTCCGGATCGAGCCGGGCGAGTTCGTCTGCGTGCTCGGCCCCAGCGGGGCGGGCAAGAGCACGCTCGCCCGGGCGCTGCTCGGCGAACGGGAGATCGCCGCCGGCCGGTTGCTCGTCGGCGGACACGACGTGTTTCGCGAGGCCGACGCCCTGCGTGGCGCGATCGGCTACGTGCCGCAGCGCGACGTCAATCCGCCGGCGCTGCCCGTGGAGCGGGCGCTGCACTACGCGTCGGAGGTCCGGCTGCCGGCGGAGACGTCGGCCGCCGAACGCCGGGCCGCGATCGACCGGGCGATCGCCGAGGTCGGCCTCGACCGGGTGCGGCAGGGGACGATCGGCAGCCTCTCGGGGGGCGAGATGAAGCGGGCGAGCCTGGCGGCCGAACTGCTGGCCGCCCCGGGCCTGCTCGTGATCGACGAGGCGACCTCCAGCCTCGATCCGGCCACCGAGTCGCGGATCATGACGCTGCTCGCCGAACGGGCCCGGGCCGGCACGACCGTGATCGCGGTCACGCACCACCTCGACAACGTTGACAAGGCCGGCAAGCTCCTGATCCTCGGCCACGGCGAGGTGGTGTGGTTCGGCTCCCGCCTCGAGGCGCTCGGCCACTTCGGGGTGCATCGGCTGGCCGACGTGTACGTCGCCATCGAGGACAAGCCCCGGGGCTTCTGGTCGGCCCGCTGGCGGGAGCGCGAGGCCGAAGACCGCAGAACAGCGAAGGCTCGGCAGGCGGACGATCGGGTCGCTGCGCCGGAGCGGGCGGCCTCGCTCGCGGCCGTTTCGATCCCCGGCTTCGGCCGCCAGTTCGCCACGTTCTTCTGCCGGGAACTCGAGACCGTCGTCCGCGATCGCGTGGGCCTCCTGATGGCGACGCTCCTGCCGCTGGCCCTCGCGGCCGCCGTGCTGGCCGGCTTTTCCGACATCCGCTTCCGCAATCCGCTCATGGTCACGCGGTTCCTCGATCCCGGCGAGAAGGACGTGCTCGCCGACGTCTGGGGCGAGGTGTCGAAGGCGATCGCCACCGAGTCGGCCTCCGAGCAGGACGCCAGCATTCCCGGCCAGATCCGGGTGTTCCTCGACAGTCAGCCGAAGCTGCTCGCGCATCTCCGGGAGCCGTCCACCGAACGGCTCGTCCGCGACGCGCTCACCGACACGCTCCCGGTCGCCCCGGACCGCGAGATCATCGACCCGGGCGGCACGTTCAAGTGGCTCTCGCTGATGAGCATCTGCATGGTGATCCTCGGGTTCGTGACCGGCTTTCGGGAGATCGTCAAGGAGCGACCGATGCTCGACCTCGAGCGGCGGCACGGCCTGTGGTTCGCTGCCTATGTGATCGCCAAGCTCGCGGCGCTGGCCGCCGTGCTGGCGGTGCAGGTGGCGGTGTTTCGCAGCGCCGTCGAGCTCGGCTTCATGCTCCGCGAGGTGATCGGTGGCGAGACGCCCGCCGCGATCTACCGGCGCAGTGCGGTCGTCTCGGCGAGCTACAACTGGCTCGCCGCGGTGGCCTGCGCGGCCATGGGGCTGATCGTCTCGGCCTGCGTCCGCTCGACCGACAAAGGGGTGCTCGCGGTGCCGCTGTTGATCACGCCGCAGATCCTCCTCGGGGCCACAATCCTGCCGATCAGGGGCGGGACGCTGGCGGTGCTCGCGAAGCTTTTCTCGCCGCTCTACTGGGCCCATCGCGGGTGTCGCAGCGAGGGGCAGGGGGTGCCCGTGTTCTGGCAGAATCTCGGCGCCTACGACCCGGCCATGTGGATTCCCTACGCCGCACTTCTCGCGCAGATCCTCGTGGCGACGCTGATCACGATCCTCCTGCTCCGCTGGCAGGAGCGGGCGGCCCTGGGCCGCAATCGCGCGGTTCGCTGACCGGCCGGGGAGACGGCCCTGGCCGGCCCCTCAGGGGGCCGCTGCTTGGGCCGCCAGCCGCGAGGCGATGATGTCGAGCACAATGGGAGTGCCGTCGATCCGGCCGCGATACGCGTCGGCCGCGCCGGTGTAGCGATCCAGCCGGCCGATGAATTCCCCGATCCGGGACGCCGACACGGCCTCGAGGTGGCAGGACTCGCCGGCCCCCATCGCGACGAGGAAATGGCTGTTGATCAGCTGCTCGACGTGGGCCCGCTCCGGCAGAAGCAGCAGCGGCTTGCCGAGGTGCAGGGCCTCGCCGATCAGCTGGTTTCCCGCGGCCGACACCACGGCTCGGCAAGAAGCGAGATCCTCGACGAACTGGTGATCATCGATGGCATGAAACGAGACGCCGCCGACGGGGCCCCGGCCTCCCAGACCGTAGACCCGCACGGGAACGCCGCAAGCCGCGAGCGCCTCGACCACCGAAGGGGGCGTCTGCCTCCGGAGGTAGCTCACGAGGTGGTCGCCGCGGGTCGGCGTCGCGGCAAGCACCTCCGACCGGAGCAACGGACCGACCTGAACGACGTGCCTCCAGCCGGCCTTGAGCGGCGGGCGGAAGAACGCCGAGATCACCATGTCGGAGGCCTGCACGTCGTAGAGCCAGACCGCGAGGCCGATGAACAGGGCACGCCACCGCAGCGTCCACGGCAGCGCCCCGAGGTCGTAGGCGCGCAGGAAGTGCTGATGGTCGAGGCTCACCAGCGGCACGCCCGCACGCGCGGCGGCCCGCGGCAGGGCGGGCTCGAAGTCGGTCACGGCGAGGTCCGCGCCGATGGCGTGCAGTTCACGCTCCAGCCGGTCAACCAGCGGGCCCAACTGGCGGGCGCGGAAGTCGAAACCGCTGCTGATCGACCGGAGGACGTCGAGCCGGCCGGCGGTGTACCGAAAGACGATTCCAGGAATCTCCGCGACCCGCACCGGGCCGCCGGGGGGGAACCGGCGCGTGAGAAACTCAAAGGCATCCGCCGCCGCGAAGATGTGAATCTCGTGCCCGACCGGCAGCCGCTCCACGAGGGTCGCGATCCGGGTGGCGTGTCCACGCCCCTCGCCGCACAGGCTGATCGCGATCCGTGCCATGCCTGCCACCCCTGCCTGTCCGCAGGCCGTCGAGACGTCGAAGATCGGGCGAAGGATAGATCGGACGAACGCCGGTCCACAAGCGTCCGCTGGGCCACGACCGGCTGGCGCGGCGCCGCCCGGTTTCGCCCGGGCCCGGCTATTCCTTACGGCAGGTCACGTAGTGGAAGTACGCCGCCTCGTCCGGCCGCCGGCTGCTCGTTTCCCGGTCGGTCGTCACGCCGATCGCGTTGAACCCGGCCGCCGCGAGCAGATTCACGAGCTCGTCCGCCGTGAAGTGATGGGTCATGTACAGCACCCGGCCCGCTTCATCCCGCGACAGGTAGCTGTGCCGCTCGCCCGTGAGGTGAACGTCCTCGGCGTAGAGCCTCGCGTAGCCGGCATTGATCGTGTCCGACACGCCCGATGCCGACAGGTACAGCCAGCCGCCGGACCGGAGGTTGTCGCTCACGTGCCGCAGCAGATTCACCCGGTGGCGCGCGTCGCCGATGATCGAGAGCACGAGCTGGCAGACGACGACATCGAACGGCCCACCGTCGATCGGGGGAGAGCGATCCGCCGCGAAGTCGGCCGCGACGAACCGCAGGGAGCGGCCGGAGGCGTCGGCCGGTACGGCCAACTCCCCGGCCGCGCGAACGGCTCCGGGGTTGACGTCGACGCCGAGCACGGAGAATCCCCGGTCGTACAGCCGCCTGCCCAACCCGCCGGTGCCGCAGCCGACGTCGAGAACCGCGACCGGGGGGCCGGCGCGGTTGCCCGCCTGCACACGCGCCAGAAACCGGTCGAGCTGCGGCGTTGACGCCTTGCTCGGAATCAGGCCGACGTCGAACCCGCGCCAGTCCTCGCTCGCGTCACGCATCCCGCGTCGTGCTCCTCTGTAGCCGCAGAAGAAAATGCAGCGTGGCCCGATCGACCCACAGGTCGCAGCTGGGTTCCGACAACGGCCAGGGCTTGAAGGATGTCATGCTACCGCCAGACCGGTTCCGGCTGCCGGCCCCCACCGACGGCGTCGCGTGTTGCGAGTCCCGGCAGTATGGGGCGAATGGGCGGGCTGTTTTCAGCCGTCTTTCCGGGGTGGCGTAAAAACTCATCGACATATCGGAATGTTCCGATATGTTTTTTCGGCAGGGGTGATGGCCGCCCCTGTTTCAGGCTCCTCGAGCAACGTCGTCATGGTTGACGCCAAACGCAAGTCCATCCGGTCGCCGAAGGTCATGAGTTTGGAAAGCCTGGGGCAGGCGGCGGAGTGCCTCAAGACACTCGCCCATCCGCACAGGTTGCGAATCGTGCAGATGCTGCTCGGGGGACGCTACGCGGTGGGGGAGTTGGCCGAGGCATGCGGGATTCCAAGTCATATGGCATCCGAGCATCTGCGGTTGATGCAGCGGTGCGGTTTCCTCGACGTGGAGAAGGAGGGGCGGTGTGCCTACTACACGATCGCCGAGCCCCACCTTGCCGGCATCATGGCCTGCATCGAGGCTCGATTCGACGGCCCGAAGGCCGCCAGGGCTGGCGTGTCCGCCTAGCCGTGGATGGTCCAAGCTCTTCCCGAGGGCGTTTCCAACACATCGACAACTCGCGACAGTACGATTCCGGTCCCGGTCCCGAATTCACGGAGGCTTTTTCATGGTTGCCACGATTTCCCCGACGATGCTCGCCGATCTCCGCCGCAAGGGTGGCTCGGTCACGCTGATCGACGTCCGTACGCCCGCCGAGTTCGGCGAGGTGCACGTCGATTGTGCCCACAACATTCCGCTCGACCGGCTCGACGCCAAGGCCGTGGCGGCTCTGGGCAGCGTTGGGCCGGTGTACTTCGTCTGCAAGTCGGGCAACCGCAGTCACAAGGCCTGCGAGAAGATGCTCGCCGCCGGCCTGGAGAACGTGGTCAGTGTCGAAGGGGGCACGGCCGCCTGCGAGGCCGCCGGAGTGCCGGTGGTGCGGGGCCGCAAGGTGATGTCGCTCGAGCGGCAGGTGCGGATCGCCGCCGGCGCGATGGTCGCCGTCGGGGCGGCCTTGGCTGCCTTCGGCCCCGTGTCGCCGGTGAACTGGCAGGCGATCGGCGCGGGCCTTGCCGGATTCGTGGGCTGCGGCCTCGTGTTCGCCGGGATCACCGACACCTGCGGCATGGCGATGCTGATCGCCCGGATGCCGTGGAACCAGGTGTCGGGCGCGGGCCGTGGTGCGGCCGGCGCCTGCTCGCGAGCCGTGCTGCTCGGGCTCGTGCTCGGCGCGGTTGCGGGCAGTGCGGTCGCCGAGCACACCAAGGACTCGCTCGATGCCGTGCGGCAGGCCGTCGCTGACAAGAAGGCCGTGATGATCGACGTCCGTGAGGCCGCAGAGTGGCGCGAGGGGCATCTTGCCGATGCCGGGCTGCTCCCCTTGAGCGAGATCGAGCGCGGCGTGCCCCCGAAGGAACTGGAGAAGATCCTGCCCAAGGACAAGATCGTCTATTGCTACTGCCTGGCCGGCGGTCGCTCGGCCGAGGCAGCCGCCTTGCTCAAGCCCCTCGGGTACGACGTCCGGGCATTGAAGCCCGGCTATCCGCAGCTCGTGAAGGCCGGCTTCGCCGCCGTCGTCGGCAAGTGACGGACCGGTGGCCCGTACCCCACGCCCCCCAGCGGAGCCAGCGCGATGAAGATCCAGCAATACTACCTGTCGTGCCTTTCGCACGCGTCGTACATGATCAGCGACGAGCGGACGAAGACGGCCGCAGTGGTCGACCCCCAGCGTGACATCGACCAGTACCTCGCCGACGCCGGGGCCGGCGGGTACGCGATCAGGCATGTCTTCCTCACGCACTTCCATGCCGACTTCGTCGCCGGCCACATCGAGCTGCGCGACAAGGCCGGGGCCACGATCCATCTCGGCCGCCGGGCCGAGGCGGAGTTCGAGTGCGTTCACATGCGGGACGGCGACGCGGTCGAGTTCGGCGACGTCCGGCTCGAGGTCATGGAGACGCCCGGTCACACGCCGGAGGGGATCTCGATCCTGGTCTACGACCTGGGGAAGAGCCGCGCCGCGCCGCAGGCCGTGCTCACCGGCGACACGCTGTTCATCGGCGACGTGGGGCGGCCGGACCTGCTGGCGAGCATCGGCGTGACGGCCGACGAGCTCGCCGACATGCTCTACGACAGCATCACGAACAAGCTCGTGAAGCTACCCGACGCCACGCTCGTCTATCCGGCCCACGGGGCCGGCAGCATGTGCGGCAAGAGCCTGTCGAAGGAGACCGTGTCCACGATCGGCGAGCAGAAGAAGTTCAACTACGCCCTCCAGCCGATGAGCCGGGAGGAGTTCAAGAAGATCGTGACCGCCGACCAGCCGGAGGCACCGGAGTACTTCGTGCACGACGCGGTCCTGAACCGCCAGGAGCGGGCATCGCTCGGCGCGGCGATGGAGCGGACGCTCAGGCCGCTGTCGCTCGACGAGGTGCTCGCCCTGGGAACGGCGGGAGCCCAGTGGCTCGACGTGCGTGACGGGATCGACTTCGAAGGCGGACACCTGCGCGGGGCGGTCAACATCGCCCTCGGCGGCAAATATGCGACGTGGGCGGGGTCGATGCTCACCCATGACAGGCCGATCGTGGTGATCGCCGAGGAGGGGGGGGAGGAGGAGGCCGTGATGCGGCTTGGACGCATCGGCTTCGACAACGTGGCCGGCTACCTCGCCGGCGGCATGAACGCCCTGGCAGCCCGCGACGATCTCGTCGAGCGAACCGGACGGATCACCGCGCCGGCGCTTGCGGAATGGCTGGCGGGGGCACGGCCCGAGGCGGGGCCGGCGCCCGTCGTGGTCGATGTGCGCACCGCGGCCGAGCATGTCGGCGGCCACATCGCCGGCGCGGTGAACATCCCGCTGACGCATCTCGCCGAGCGGATCGGCGAGCTGCCGGCCGGCCGGCCCGTGGTCGTGCACTGCGAGGGAGGCTACCGTTCCGCCATCGCCGCCAGCCTGCTGCAGAAACTCGGCCGCCGCGACGTGCACGACATGGTGGGTGGCTACAAGGCCTGGCTCACGGCGAAGCCGCCCGCATGACCGCCGCCCGGCTAGCCGCCCACGAGGAGCGTCAGCCTGACGAAACTGATCTCGGTCGCGGGGCCGACGTCGAACTCCTGATCGAGGCTCTCGGCCTGGCGATCGTCCACGAGGATGAAGAAGCCGTTCCGGGCGAAGGCGGCGAGGGCCCGGTCGAACTGCGGCTTCCAGTCGATCTGCCGGTGCGCCGGCAGGTGAAACTCCGCCTGCGGTCCGTTCATCACCTGCCGGGCGTCGGTCGGCTGGACGAGCCCCCGGTAGACCGTGGCTCCCGTGCGACGGTTGAAGTCCTGGACCTCCTGGTAGACCCGTTCCCGGATCAGTTCGCGGACGCTGATCCGCGCGCGGGGAAACTGCAGCGGGATCTCGTGGTACACGCTCCCCGCGGTCGTCTCGTCGCGCACGGTCACCGTGACGGCCATGATTCTTCTCCTTTCGACCCGCAGTCTAGCCGGCCGGCGGGCGCGGCCGCCACGGCTCAGGCCCTGTCGATCTGCCGGGTGATCGTAGGATCGGTGATCCGCGTGTCGTCCGCGAGGAGCAACGCCTTGCTGATGATCAGCGAGAGCGTGGCGTCGCCGTCGAACGGCAGGAACAGGTCGTCGGGCACCGGCGCCGCCGTCGCATCGGCCACGATGCACAGGTACTGGTCGTTGGGCTCCATCAGGATGTTGCCCGAGCCGAGGTGGATCCTGTAGGTCCGCCGGTCGCCGCGGACGACGAGAAACCGCTCCTCGAACGAGCACCGCGAGGCGATGCGCATGCGCGGCACGAGTCGCTCCAGCACCTCCTTGCGCGTGGCGGCACCGGCGGAAAGCTCGCCGAAGGCGTACGCCTGCCAATAGCTGCGGTACCGCGCCCCCGGTCCGCCGTCCCGCCAGGTCGGGTCGTTGCCGATGGAGCCGACGCCGACGAACAGGTCGATGTCCCGCATGATCTCGGAGAACACCAGCGTCGGCAGTTCCTCGAGCGGCACCGGTCCGTCACGGGCCGGCCGGTTCGGGGCCGCCGTGCCGGCGGTCCTCCGGAACCGGACCTGATCGGTGCTCAGTCGCAGGTAGACGCCGCTGCCGGCGGTATCGACGCCGGGAACGTCGCCGCAGCCCGTGACCCAAAACTCCGCCTCCAGGCCCCATGCGGGCACGCCCCTGCATGCCGGCGGCGCGGTGCCGTCCGCCATCAGCCGGAGCGCGTTCCTCCAGCCGCGGACGCCGCACAGGGCGTGGAACTGGTGCTGGCGAATCACGTGCGCGGCGAACCGGTTCGAGTAGGTGCGGGTCGCGCGTTCGGCGTCGGTCAGCAGGTACACCTCGCGGTGCGCCTGCTTGAACGGCTGCCGGATGCGCAGCTCCTCGAGGCGTCGGCGCCAGTCGCGCACCTCGTCCCGGCTGCGGTCGACCGGATGCCAGAGGCTGACCTCGGCGTGGCGGCCGGGAGCCAGCGTGGCGCCGTGCACGTCCAGCGGCAGACCGTCGTGAAACGTCGCCGGCTCGCCGTCGATGCACCACAGCAGCCGTCGGGCGATCGTGCCGACCAGCGGATGGTCGAGGTAGCGGTCGCGCCATTCGGCCAGCGGCCACGATCGCCGCCCGAGAAACAGGCCTTCGAGCCGCTGCCGCTGGGCCGCCAGCGCGGCCCGCAGGTCCGCGGCCGTCCGCCGCACCTCGCCGAGGGCTTCGCCGTGGTCGCGTCTGAGGCGGGCGGGGGCCGCCTTCAACCGCCTGCCCGCCGCGTCGTGCCAGCGGACTTCGACATCGGTCGCGGTGACGAGCAGTTCCACCCGGCAGTCGCCGACCGGGTGGCTGCCGCGGCCCGGTTCGTCGAGCCCGGCGGTGGGGATGCCGATCTCCTCGATCTGGTCACGCGGCAGGTTCAGCGCGGCTGCGACCCGCTGGAACGCTTTTTCGATCTCGTTGCGGGCCACGCCGGTCCGGACCCGCGTCCTGAGCCGCGCCAGCTGGGCGATCGTGTCGTGCGACGGCATCTCCGCCAGCGCATGAACCGCCGCGTTGCCCACCGCGACGGCCCGCGGTCCCATCCCGCCATGCTTCTCGTAGGCGTGGACGGCGATCGCCGTCACGTGCCGGGACAGGGCCTCGCGATCGGGCAGCAGCGGCAGGCAGCGCAGCAGGCCCGTCAGGCAGGCGGAATTGTCGGCATCGAGGAAGGTGAGTCGGGCCCGCGGATCGCCAGGGTAGGTGGGGATCGGCGCCAGCGAACGCCCGGCGTCCACCAGGGGCAGCCAGCCGGCCAGGGACGCATGCACCCGGGCCGGGCCGACGGTGGCGACGAGCCGCTTCGCCGCGTCGAGCCACTTCGCCCGGGGACGGGCCGGCGTCGGCGTTTGCACGTGCTGCAGCAGGTTCACCCAGTCGCGTTGGTCGGCCGCGGGCAGCGACGTGAGCTGGGCGTTGACGGCATCGCTCCAGACCTCGCCCGGGACGAGAAACAGGGAGGTCCCGTCCCCGATCGCCTCGGTCAGGGCGACGACGTCGTCCGGCGGCGTTCCCAACGGCAGGCCGGCGATCCGCGTCTGGCGATACCGGGCGAGCAGATACCGCTCCCCCTCGGTGGCCGGTTCCGCCGCCAGCGAGCGGAGCACGTCGGCAGTCAGTTGTTCCCGCACCGGGGCGGGCAGCGGCAGGCGGTCCGCAGCGTCCGCCACGGAGACCAACAGCATGTCGAACAGGCCGGCGCGGTCGAGTGACCATGGGCCGGACAGCAGTTTCAGCCGCGTGGCCTGGGCGGCTGCCCAGTGGGGCCAGCCGCCCAGGTCATTCGCCCGCGCGTGGCGGGCACGTTCGGCGGCGGCCAGGGCCGCCCGACCGCGGGTCGGCGGGTCGAGCCCGAGGAACTCCGGACTGGCGAACAGGCGGGCGAGGTAGTCGTCGTGCTCGGGATGCGAGTCCGGGACCGTGGCCAGCCAGGAGTCGAGCAGGGCGTGCTCGCGTCGCAGCGGCGAGTCGTCGTCGACCGGGACGGCCAGCGGACCGGGGGGCGAGGATGGTGGGCAGGGGCCGGGCAGCATGCCGAGATGGATCTTGAGTTCGCGGAACACGGCCGGCGAGCCGGCCGATGCCGGCCGCGGTGCCGGCCGCGATGGGCGAGACGCCGCCGGCACGGGCTGTTCGTCGACGGCCGGCGCCGGCTCCGCGCACAACCGGTCCACCGTGACGGCGTGCCGCCGGCCATCGTTGTCGAACGTCCGGCGCAGAATCGCGGCGTAGTCACGCAGTGCCGCGCGGAGCGGTTCCTCGATGGTGCCTGCGGCGGCATGACGCTCCACCGCCCGCACGACCGCTCCCACCGGGTGTTCGATGGCCCGGTCGTTGTCCGGGCGGGCGTAGGCCGTGACGATCGTCGTCAGCTCGGAGCCCGTGAACGGCAGCTTCCGCCGGATCAGGACCCGGGCGACCGAGTTGGCATACCAGCGGCGGATCCATGCGTGTTCGCTCGCGGCCGTGCCGGCGGCGATCACCCGGTTCCAGTGTTGCATCTGGGCCACGGCGGCCAGCACGGTGCGGCATGCCTGCGTCGGGTCGGCGTCGAGCAGCCGCCTGCCGCTGGGCAGCGCCCGGAGTTCCAGGTCGCCGACCCCGCTCTGGATGGCGTCATCGACCCACGCGGCCACGGCCTCGTGCGCGGCCGCCAGTGGATCGTCGGCGGGCACCGCGTACGGCGCCGAGCCGGCCGGCGGTTCACGATCGCCGGGCATGGGCCGCCTCCTCGCAGCGCGGAATACGGACCGGCGTCCGCAGGGGCAACGGCGTGTACCCTGTCGTCCGGGCCGACCACGGCCTGGATCGCGTGCCGGTGGGAGAACGCGGGCCTGTCAATCGCATGTCGCGGGACTGGTCGAAGGCAGCAGGGGGTCGGCCCCGGAGCATGATCACCACCCGCGGGGACCTCGTCGGCGGTGAGGATACGGTGTGCGGGCCGGCACGGGCAATGCCCGGATCCGATGCAGATCCAAGAGCCCGCGGTCAGTGCATGTCCGCTGCGGCAACGCTACGCTGACCACATGGACGTCGCCGGGACCTGCTCGATGCCGATGCGAGCCGGCCCTGCCTGCAGCGGTTTCAGGCCGTGGAAACGGAGCTGCGCCGGATTCGCGACCAGTGGATCGCGGTCTACCTCCGCTCCGGCGGCGACAGCCGCGCCGCGTTGCCGGCGGCCAAGCCGCTCCGTGCCCGGGTGGCACTGGCCTGCAGTCGCGCCTTGGGCCGGGGCAAACCGGGCAGCCGGTGATTGGCCGCTCCCGCCGGGCCGCGGCTGAGCCGGTCGAGGAGCTCGTGGGGCGCGGTCACCGCGAGGTACACGCCGATCGAGAGGATGGCCGCGTCGCGGCACGAGTGCGTGGCTGAGCGATGCCACCACGCCAGGCCGACCGCGAGCCATGCGGGCACGAGGAGCGGCAGGGCCGCGACGTGAATCTGCACCACCGACCGGCCCAGTGACCGCCACGAGTCGGGTCGCTTTCCGGTGAGGATCGCCGCCAAGGGGTCCATCTGCCGCCAGGCGTGCCAGAAGAGAAACGTGCAGCCCACTGCGAACAGTGGATGCGTCACGAGCCCGAGCAGGGCGATCACGGCCAGTTCGACGAGCAGACGGCCGGCGCGACGCTGGCCGTCCGCCAGGTGACCGGTGGAGGCGACTTCGCACGCCAGGCCGACGAGGGCGGCGGCCAGGATTGCCAGCCCGAAGCTGCTCACGGCTGCGGCAGAAAGAGCCGCAGCGTCGGCGGCGTGGCCGGTGAGGCCGAGGAGATCGGCCGCGACCTCGCGCGCCGCGCGGGGCCGGGCGGCGAGGGGGACACCGAGCGCGATCCCTCCTCGGGCCACGGCGGCGCCGATTTTCGCGAGCCGGCTCCGTGGCCGTGCCAGCGGCTCCGCTGCGGCGTGCGCGCGGCCGAAGTGCCAGACGCTCAGGAGCACGAACAGGACGATCACCGTCACCGGCGCCAGCGCGTAGGCTGCGACGACGGCGACGATGACCGTGATGTAGGCGGCCCAGACCGCAGCGAGTGATTCCCGCCCGCAGAGCCGGCGCGAGACCGCCAGATCGGCGGCCCCGTGCGGCAGGCCGACCGCGGCCAGGGCGATCAGCCACGGCACTGCGGCCGCCTTTGCCGTCGCCTCCGGTCCGACCGCGCACCCCGCGACGGCGGCCGCCGCCAGGCAGGCCAGCGGCAGCCGGCGGAACGCGATCTCCGCGAACCGGCGGTCAGCCACGCCATTTGCTCTCCGTAGCCGCTGCGGCCGGGAGCCGATTCACCGGTTCGCCATCCTCGGGGATGGTCGTCGCCAGCCGTGCCGGGGCGACGAGCCCGACCGCGCGGATCCCGTGCCAGGCCACGAGGCCGAATCCGACCTTGTTGACGACGTCGGCGACGTTGTAGGCGATCTCGCGGAGCTCGCCGTAGCCCGACCGGGCCATGAGGAAGCCGATCGGGTAGATGGCCCAGCCGAGAAGCACGAACAGCCGCATCGTGCCGAGCGCCCGGGCGAGGGGGGCCGGAGCGTCCGCGATCGCCTTCCCGAGCTGCAGGAACAGCACCGCCACGATCAGCAGCTCGAACGTGCACGACACGAGGAAGAACGTCCACCAGCGCTGCGAGTCGATCGGCGCGGTCTCGGCGATGAACGCGGTGACGATCATCGCCACGTCGAGGGCCACCAGTTGCCAGAAGAAGCGGGTGCCGCGGTCGCCCATCCGCAGGAGGAGCGGAAACTTCACCAGCAGGAGCGGCGTCGTGAACAGCCAGTCCACGTACCGCAGCGCCGTGGGAAACTCCCCGCCGGTCTGCTGGTAGACGGCGGTCATCTTCGAGTAGTGGAAGCAGGCGATCGCGCAGATCAGGCCGGCCACGACCATCGTGCTCCGATAGGCGGGATCGACCTCGGTCCGGAGGAGGAAAAAGTACAGGGCGCCGGCCCCCATGGCGACCGTTCCGGCGAAGAACAGGTAGAGCGTGATCGACTGCAGGACATCGGCATTTTTGCCGAAGTCCATCGAGAGCGCGGCGGCGCCGGCCGCATCGGCGAGCAACGGATGCATGACAACCTCCGGGGCGTGGGGAACGGGAAATTCCCTGCGCGGCCGCGCGGCTGAATGGACCACGGCGGCGTGATTGCCGCCGGACAGAAGGGGCGTTCCCGGTCGCTGCCGGAAGCCGCCGGCGGGATTATTCGCGGCCCGTCCCCTCCCGGGCAAGGCGCGGCGGCCGATTTGCTTTTAACGGCGGCGTAACCTAGACTCCGGCCGACGGCTGACGACGCTGCTCCTTGACGCGGCCCGGGCGACCGGCCCTGGCCTGCGGTTCTTTTGGCTCGCCTTCATCCTCTGGCGGGCTGCCATTTTCTGGCCCTTTCGACCGTGACCCCGAAAGTGAATCCGGGTCATCCGTGGGAGTTTCGTGTTTCATGGGTAAGAAGCTTTATGTCGGAAACTTGGCCTACAGCGTGACCAGCGAGGCGTTGGAGCAGATGTTTCTCGAATTCGGCACCGTGATCAGCGCGCAGGTGATCCAGGATCGGGAAACCGGCCGCAGCAAGGGATTCGGGTTCGTCGAAATGCAGACCGACGACGCCGCGGCGCGGGCGATCGATGGAATGCATGAGAAGGACATGGGCGGCCGCGCGCTGACCGTCAACGAGGCCAAGCCGCGCGAGGCGGGGGGCGGCCGCGGTGGCTTCGGCGGCGGACGCCGCTTCTAGGATCAATGACCTCCGGCCGTCTCCGGCCGATGTCATGGATTGGTATTCGCAGTCCGGAGGGTGGTCGCGCATCGCCCTCCGGACCGCATTTGCTCCTGACCGAGTTGCATCCCCACGACCGCATTCATTCCGACCGATGTCCAAACAGTCCAAGCCGGGGTTGCCGTGGGTCGGCGATGCCCCTGCCACGTCGCCGGACGCTCACTGCGGCCCTCCGGGCCTCCGCTCACTGCATGTCCGCTGCGCTCCGGCATCCATGCCTGCGCTTGCTCCCATCGCCCGGCGACATGGCAGGAGCACCCCCTCCATCGCCAGGCTTGGATACATGGTCGATACTTTTTTGCCTTCGGCGAACCGATGAAATCTCCGCACGGACCTTCCAAGAATTGTCCAGCAGATTCCGGCGGCCCGCGCGGCCGTCATGCCGCGGGCCCGTTTGCGACGCTCGGCCTCTCGGCGGGCATGCTCGAGGCGGTGGGCCGGATGGGGTTCAGCGAGATGTCGCCGATCCAGGCGGCCGCCATCCCCCTGATCGTCGCCGGCCACGATGTCGTCGGCCGGTCGCAGACCGGCTCCGGGAAGACGGCCGCCTTCTGCATCCCGGCGATCGAGCGCGTGGACGTGCGGGCGCCGAGCATCCAGGTGCTGATCCTCGCCCCCACGCGGGAACTGGCCACGCAGATCGGCGTCGAGGTGCGGAAACTCGCCGCCTGCAGCCGCGACCTGCGGTCGATCGCGATCTGCGGCGGGGCGGCCTACGAGCGGCAGTTCGCCGAACTGTCCCGCGGCGCGCACGTCGTGGTCGGCACGCCGGGCCGGCTCACCGATCACCTCGCCCGGGGAACGCTCGACTTGTCCGCCGTGAAAATGCTGGTCCTCGACGAGGCGGACCGGATGCTCGACATGGGATTTCGCGAGGACATTGAGAAGCTGCTCGCGGCCGCGCCGCCCGGAAGGCAGACCGTGTTCTTCTCGGCGACGATCTCTCCCGCCGTCCAGTCGCTGGTCCGCCGCTATTCCTCTGACGCCCGGACGGTGGACATCGAGGAGCGGGCCGGCGGCGGGCCGGCGGTGGACCAGGTCTGTTACGAGGTCCGACACGCCGCCAAGCTGCCGGCATTGGTGCGGCTGATCGAATGGCACGACGTCCGCAGCGGGCTGATTTTCTGCAACACGCAGCGTATGGTCGAGGAACTGGCCGACGCGCTGACGGCCGGCGGCTGCACCGTCGAGCGGTTGCACGGCGGCATGGCGCAGGCCCAGCGAACCCGCGTCATGGAGGGCTTCAGGAAGGGGGCGTTTCGCCTGCTCGTTGCCACCGACGTCGCCGCCCGCGGCATCGACGTCGAGGACCTGTCGCTGGTCGTCAACTACGACCTGCCCTACGACCCCGAGGACTACGTGCACCGCATCGGCCGCACGGGGCGGGCGGGGCGGGCCGGCCGAGCGCTGACGCTCGTCTCCGGCGGTGGCAGCTACGCCCTGCGGGCCATCGAGCGGTTTACGGGAACGGGGATTCGGCGCGAGGCGGTGCCAACCGCCGCGGCGCTGGCGGCTCGGAAGGCCGAGCGGCTCCTCGAAAGCCTTCGGGCAACGCTCGCCTCGGGCCCGTTCGCGGCCGAGTCGCAGGTCGTGAAGCGACTGCTCGACGAGGGGCATGCGGCGGCCGACGTGGCGGCCGCGATCCTGCACCACGTCGTGCCGATCGCGCCGCCGGGTGACGAGCGGGACGAGTTCTCGCCGCCGCCCGAGGGCCGCCGACCGCAGTTCCGGCACCGTCGTCCACCGCAGCGGCCCGGTCGCGGCCCGGGTGAAGACCGCCCCGCGGGCCGGCGGAAAGTTGGGCCCCGAGCCTGGAAGAAGAAGACGGGGCGGTAGCCCGTGGGCGGCCGGGGCCATCGACCGGCCGGCGGCTCATGGCCCGGCTCTGGAGGATGACACGACGACCGGGGTATGCTGCCCGCGCGGCGGTTCCCGTGTGGCCGTGGCAACGCGTCGTCGAGACAGTTCCCAATCCAAGAAGGAGTCGAGCATGGCCCATCGTTCCCAGATCACGGCGTTCCTCGTGTCGGCAGCGCTGGTGTCGGGCTGGGCGTCGGCGGTGTCCGCCTGCTCCCGGGCGACGTGGCTCGGACGCGACGGCAGCGTGATCACCGGACGGTCGATGGACTGGCCGTATGACTTCAACACCCACTTCCACGTGATCCCGCGCGGCACGCGCAACATCGGCATCCGGGGCGGCCTGGAGTGGGAGAGTCGCCACGGCGTCGTCGTCGCGGTCGGCTCGATGACCCCCGGGGGCCCGATCGACGGCGCGTTCGACGGGCTCAACGAGAAGGGGCTGGGTGCCAATCTGCTGTACCTCGCCGAGGCCGACTTCGGCAAGGAGCCCTCGCCGCCGAAGCCGAAAATCTCCATGGGCGCCTGGGTGACGTACGTCCTCAGCCGCCATGCGACGGTGGCCGAGGTGGTGGAGGAATTCAGGAAGGATCCCCTGTACATCGTGCCCGCGACCTTCGGTCCCGGCGGCGCGGGGCATCCCACGATCCATCTCTCCGTCACCGACGCCTCGGGCGACTCGGCGATCATCGAATACATCGCCGGCAAGCCGGTGATCCACCACGACCGCGCCCACCAGGTGATGACCAACAGCCCCGTGTTCGAGCAGCAGTTGACGCTCAACCGCTACTGGGAACGGATGGACGGAGCGAAGGTCCTGCCCGGATCGCACCAGTCGGAGGACCGGTTCGTGCGGGCGAGCTACTACCTGAAGCGGCTCGGGAACGCGGAGACCGACCCGCGCCGGCAGGTGGCCGGCGTGATGAGCGTGATGCGGAACGTGTCGGTTCCGTGGGGGGCGCCCGATCCCCAGCATCCGAACATCGCTCCGACCTACTGGCGCACGGTGCTCGACCATGGCCGGCGGGTGTACTACTTCGAGAGCTCGCTGAGCCCGTACGTCGTCGGCCTGGACCTGAAGAAAATCGACTTCGCCCCCGGCTCGGGCATCCGCGCGGTCGCGTTGGAGGGAGAGGCCGCGTTCCAGCTTTCCGGCGACATCAGCGACCGGCTGAAGCCGGCCGAGCCGGTCGCCTACCTCGCACCGTGATGGGCCGGCGCGCCGCTCGAAACGCGGCTCGGGGGGGCTCCCCAGGCCCGCGGAAGCTCGGGACGGAAAATTGTTTGCCGGCTGCTTGACCGCCAGACCCGTTCGCTGGTAACGTGCTGTCAGCGGGGGTTGGACATCTCCAGCCGCCGACTTTTCTTCCCGGAACCGCTCCTGACCGCTTCAACCTCCGTCGCCTGCTCGTCCGGAATCCCGGAACGCGCGACTGGATGTGGTCGGACTCGTCAGGTTCCCACGCGGCCATGCCGCGGTGCCCTCGCCGATCCATCCCGTGCCTGTTCCTGCCGGCCCTGAAGGCGTCGCGGTTGCCGCGGTCCCTTTTCAGAGGCCGAATCATGAACGCCCTCCGCGGATTTCTCGGCACCGTCGCCATTGCGCTGGCAGCGCTTCTCGCTCCTGAGATCGCGGCGGCCGGGACGATCGTCCGCTTCACGGTCAACACCGGCACCACCGGCATCATCGACGTCGAACTCCAGGATGAGGCGATGCCGATCACGGTCGCCAACTTCCTCGGCTACGTCTCGGCCGGCGCATACGACTCGACGATCTTCCATCGCAGCACCACCTACGATCCGACCAACATCCAGGTCGTCCAGGGGGGCGGCTACGCTCTCTCCGGCAATCAGTTGGTCAATGTTCCCACCGTCGCTCCGATCGTGCTGGAGACGGGCACGCTCGGCAACGTGCGCGGCACGATCGCCATGGCCCGGGGGGCGGCGACCGACAGTGCCACGAGCCAGTTCTACTTCAACGTCCAGGACAATCCGGGCCTCGACGGCAACTATGCGGTGTTCGGTTCGGTGATCGGGAGCCTGGCGACGCTCGACGCGATCGGCAGCGCTTCGGTCTACGACCTTACGCAGCAACTCGGCCCGGCATTCGCCGAGATGCCTCTGCTGCAGCCGAGCCTCGACGCCTCCAGCCTCGTGCTGGTGTCGAGCGTGCAGGTGGTGCCCGAGCCCTCGACGCTGGCGCTCGCGGCCTGTGGCGTCGGCGTCGCCGCCGTGGCCGCGGTTCGCCGGCGGGCTGCCCGCCGCGGCCGCTGACCGGGCCCCGGCGGTCGGGGTCTCGGGCTGCGATCGCCATGAACGCCGGAGGGGCGAGCCAGATGCAGGAGCGGGCGGTCGATGCACAACGCGACGGCCGGTTCGCCCGCGTCGCCTGGATCCTGCTCGACTGGGCCGCGAGCGGCTTTTCCACCGTGCTGATCACGCTCGTCGTCGCGTACGTCAAACGCCTGGTGATGCCGGACGGCTGGTGGGGGCTCGAGGCGGGCGTCATCTGGGCGTGGACGCTCGCCGTGGCGATGCTCGCCTCGGCGCTGCTCACGCCCGCGGCGGCGGCATGGGCGGACCGGCGGGACGGTCATCAGCGGGCGGTCTTGGCCGGCACCGTCGTGGGGGCCGGCGGCCTCGTCGCACTCGCCGCGGTCCCCACCGCGGCGGGCGGTGCCGTCGTGGCGGCGGTGATCGCTGCCTGCGTCGGGTTCGACATGGCGCAGATCTTCACCGGCAGCCTGCTGGCGCGGATCGCCGACGGCCACGGCGCCGACCGGCTCTCCGCCCGGGGCTTCGCGGCCGGCTATGCCGGCGGCGCGATCGCCCTGATCGGGGCCACCGCCATCGTCACGGCCCGCGACCGGCTCGGCCTGACGATGGCCGGGAGCCTGCGGTTGGCCTTCGCCGCGACGGCCGCGTGGTGGCTGCTGTTTTCGCTGCCCGCCGCGGTCGCCCGCTTCCCCGGCGCCGCATCCGGGGACGACGGCCGGCAGTCGCGCGATCTCCGCGGCTTTGCCCGCACCATCTGGGCCGCGGCTCGTGGGGAAGGGGAGTACCGACTCGCCGGCGTGCTCGCGGGCGCGATGCTGGCACTCGGGGCGATCCAGACGGCGATCTCGCAGTTCACGAGCCTCGCGGAGCAGCGGTTCGACCTCGACGGTCCCACGCTCGTACGGCTCGTGCTCCTCGTGCAGGCCGTAGCCCTGCCGGGGGCGCTGGCCATCGGTTGGCTGTCGCTGCGGTTCGGTCGGCGGGCAGCGACCGACGTCTGCCTCGGCGGCTGGGTCGCCGTGCTCGTGCTCGCCTGGCTGGTGCGAACGCCGGCGCATCTCCACGGCGTCGCGGTGCTGTTGGCGCTCGTGCTCGGCGGCGCCCAGAGCCTGCTCCGGGCGGCTGTGGCGGCCGCCGCCCCGCCGGGCCGGGAGGGGATCACGTTCGGGCTCCTCCAGGTGGGGACGAAATTCGCCGGATTCGGCGTCGGCGTCGCCTTCGGCGTTCTGCAGCTCGTCGGCGGCGTGCCCGAGGCGGGCCTGGTGGCGATCGGTGTCCAGCTCGCGGCCTCCTGGTGGCTGCTCCGGCGCATCGCCTGACGAAACGATTCGGTGGTCGCCCGAGGCGGCCGGTCAGGCCGCAACGCGGGCGGCCATCGCGGCCAAATGGTCCATGACCCGCTGCGCGTCGACGTGGTCGGCATGGAAAGCGACGACGGGTCGGATCGCGGGTGCTCGTCATCTCCTGCGGGCCACCGCCGGTGCCGGGGGCGGCCGCCGTCGAGGGGGGCCGGGTGATTCGGCTCCGCGGAACGCTGCTGGTCAAAAATCCCGCCGGCAGAAGATCCAGGCCGCGAGCCCGAAGATCACGGCCTCCGCGAGGCACGAGCTGCCGAGCACCCAGCCCACCGAGCGGTCGCGGACGATCCTGTCCACCCGCTGCACCGCCTCGTTGTCGGGTACGCCGAACGGCAGTGGGGCGTCTTCGGCCGGCGGGGCCGCGCCGCCGCCGAACGGCCGGCGGTCCGCCGCGGTGAGCATCCAGCGCTCGAGCAGGGCGATCGTTTCGTCGGTCTTCGGCAGTACCCCCTTGACGGCGTTCACCACGCCGCTGGCGCGCCGCCATCCGGCCGCCTTCGCCTCCGCCTCGCGGGCCTCGGAGCGAGCCTTGCCGAGCGTCGGCACGACCGCCTCGAACGCGTCGGCCGCCCCGACGGGCAGGTCCGTGCCGGCGGTGCCGGGCACCGGCTCGCTCTTCGCCACCAGTTCGGCAATCTTCTTCCGCCCCGAGTCCTCGAGTTTCTCCACCCGGCGGGCCGCCCGCTCGGCATTCAGGACCTGTGACTCGCGGAGCACGAGGAACGTGGCGGCGGTCGTGTTCAGTGCCCAGAGGCAGAACCAGACGAGCAGCGTCAGCAGCAGCGAGGCGATCGTGGACCGGGTGAGCACGCCGAACAGCGTGCAGAAGGCGAACAGGTAGCTGAAGAACAGCACCACGATCGGCACGGCGAGAAAGATCCGCGGTTCCCAACTGCCCCCGCGGAGTCCGACGACGCCGAAGCAGGTGAGGGCGAACAACGCCACCTGGAGCGTGACGAACAGCAGGCCGCAGGCATACTTGACGGCGAACAACCGGAGCCGGGAGATCGGCCGGGCGAGCGCCAGTTCGATCGCCCCGCCGGCGAGAAAATCGGGAAACATTCCGGCGGTCGAGATCAGGGCGAGGATGCTCGCCAGCCAGGTCAGCCAGATCGGCACGGCGAAGTTGGCGAACAGGAACAGATAGAACTTCGCCGGCGACAGGAGCCGGGACGTGAACGGGGCGGTGTCGAACTCCCAGCCGAGCAGGGTGATGCCCTTGTCGTTCAACCCGATTGCGGCGAAGGCCAGCACCACGAGAAGCGAAATGGCGAGCGTTACCCAGAAAAGTTTCTTGCTGTTGAGCTCGCGATAGGCGTCGAGCAACAGGGCCGCTGACTGCGTCGTGAAGGCTGCCACATTCATGGCGATCCCTCCCCGACGGGTCGTGGCACCCCGGCGCCGCTCGGTCCGGGGTCCGCGCCGACCGCCCGCATGAACAGGTCTTCGAGCGACTCGCGGACCGGCACGACCGAGACGATCGTCCGCCCCTCGGTGCGGAGCCGGTCGATAAGCGGCTGGACCGCTTCCGGGTCGTCCCCCGGGACGGTGAACCGGGCCGAACCCTCGGGCCCCGGCACGAGACGGTCGGCGGCGACCCATGACGGCGGACCGCCGCGCAGGGTGATCTCGTGACGGCAGGAGTCGCGGGTCAGGTCGGCCACCGTGCCCTGGCGCACCACCCGGCCGCCGACGAGGATCGCCACGCGATCGCAGACCATCTCCAGCTCGCCGAGGAGGTGGGAGTTGAGAAACACCGTCTTGCCCTGCTCCTTGAGCCGTTGCACCAGCCAGCGAATTCCGCGCCTGCCGACCGGATCGACGCCGTCGGTCGGTTCGTCGAGGATCACGAGATCGGGGTCGTTCATCAGCGCCTGCGCGATCCCGATTCGCTGCCGCATCCCCTTGCTGTATTGCCGGACGGCCTTGTCGGCCGCCTCCTTCATGCCGACCAGGTCGAGCAGTTCGGCCCGCCGCGTCCGCCGCGTCGCCCGCGGCACGCCGGAGAGCGCGGCATAGTGGTCGAGCACCTGGCCGCCGGTGAGATAGTCGGGAAACCTGTGATGCTCCGGCAGGTAGCCGACGCGCGCGAGTGTCGGCTTGTGGCCCACCGGCATGCCGAGCACGTGCCCCTCGGCCCGTGTCGCGGTGATGATCGAGGTGAGGATCTTGACCAGCGTGCTCTTGCCGGCACCGTTGGGGCCGAGGAGGCCGAAGATCTCACCCCGGTGGACCTGCATGGCGACGCCCTGCAGCGCCCGGACGCGGCCGCGATAGACCTTTTCAACGCCCCGGACATCGATCGCCGAGCCGACGGTCGCAGCCTGAAGACGCGGCGACGACGGCAACTCGTCGGCAATGACCATGCTCGTGCCCGGGGTATCCGGGGGAGATCAACGGCCGGTGCCGGCCACGGGGCCGGGCGCCCGGTAACGTCGCGGCGGCCAACGGGGGCGGCGCGGAACCTGATGCGGAGTTTGGTGCGCCGGCGATTGGCGCACCTCGGCCCGATAGCGGCGTTCGGCCGTCGGCGACCGTGCCTTCTCGATCTCGATGGCGCCGAAGTACGGGTCGGGATACTGCCAGTCGTTCTGCCCGCGGGCCATATCCGAACCTGGTCCGAATCCGATCACGAAAGCCACCATGACGAACGGCCAGAGCAACCGACTGGCCGCAAGCACCGTGGAGACGCACCGGTGCGTCGGGAGCGTGGATCCAGCACGGGACTGGGCGACGGCTACGGCGGTGATCTCGAACGCCATCAGCGGATTCCGGCGAGCGTGTTGCCGGTCGGGGTGCCGATTAGGCGGATGGCGGCTGATTCGTCCACACGTCCGGGCTCGCCGTGTCGGGCGTCCGCCGACGCCGGGCCGAGCATCACGATCGCCACGAGCGATCCGACCGCAAACACCATGGTGACCGCGAGGGAAGAACACGCGGACGACCGGACGTGAGCGACGTTGACGAGTGGTTCCATACGATACCTCACTGAAGGCGCAAACGGACCGATTTCACGGACCCCGATCCCGAGACCGTTCCTCAGACGAACGCCACGATCGACAGAAATGCAGCAATTGGCAGGGTGCACAAAACGATGTCGTATCCGGTCAGCGCAATCTCGCTCGCCCGCGCCGGATTCGTCGTGTTCCCCCAGATCCTTCCACGCATGGTTTCATCCCTCGATGGCACGTGTGTCGGCCTTCAGCCCACCTTCCCTGCGAACGGGATGGGGAGGGGGGGGCCGAACACTGTTTGGGAATTCCGTCTTTGCATGTTCCGTGCCGAATGAACAAAGCCCCGTGGATTTTTTAGAGAGCTTGGTCGCGCGGCCAAAAATCGGCATCTTCGCGGACGTTTTCATGTCTGGACCGCTGCAGGCACGGCCCGAGGGTGGAGCGAATCGCCCCAGATGGTGCTCGCAGGCGACCGGGGCCGGAGCGAATCGCTCCACGTCGCCGTCTCGGTGAAGAGGACGGATACGCCGCCCCGGCGGGCATCTGGTACAAGAGGCCCGGCCGACCATCGCCCCACCGTCGCGCAGGAGTTCCGAGCCGATGATCCCGCTTCCCAGGCTGTCGTTCGGTGTCGGCGACCGGTTCGCCCACGAGGCGGAGCCGCAACTGGACGCGTTCGAGCGGCTGGCCGCCGCCGGGGTCGTGGTCGCCCCGGTCTGGAACAAGTCGAACCGCGAGCACTCGTTCATCGGCAGCGAGCCGGCCAGCGTCCGGGCCGCCGCCGCCGCCGCGGTCGCCGCGCGACGCTGGCCGCACTCGTGGTTCGTCGATGCGGATCATGTCCGCCTCGAGACGGTGGACCGGTTCATCCCGACGAGCGACTTCTTCACGATCGACGTCGCCGACTCGATCGGCCGGCCGGCGGCCGACGACGACGTGCGGGCCGTCGTGGCCCGCCATCCCGAACAGGCCCGGCCCGTCGTGGTGCCGGGCATCGACCGGCCAATCGAACTGTCGGCGGAGTCGGCTGGACGGATCGCGGCCCACTACCTGCTCGCCTGCCGCGAGGCCGGCACCCTCTACCGGCACATCGCGGCCGCCCGCGGCGCGGCCGGCTTCGTCACCGAAGTGAGCATGGACGAGACCGACGAACCGCAGACGCCGCCACAGCTGCTCGTGATCCTGGCCCTGCTCGCCGACGAGGGGATCGCCGTCCAGACCATCGCCCCAAAATTCACCGGCCGGTTCAACAAGGGGGTCGATTACGTCGGCGACCTCGCCCGCTTCGAGCAGGAGTTCGCCGACGACGTGGCCATCTGCCGGTTCGCGTCCGACCGCTACGGCCTGCCTGCCGGCCTCAAGCTCTCGGTGCACTCCGGAAGCGACAAGTTTTCCCTGTATCCGGTCATCCGGCGGACGCTCCAGCGGACCGGCGCGGGCGTGCACCTGAAGACGGCCGGCACGACGTGGCTCGAGGAACTGATCGGCCTGGCCGAGGCCGGGGGTGACGGCCTCGCCCTCGTCCGTGAGATCTACGCGCTGGCGCTGGACAAGATCGACGAGCTCTGCGGGCCGTACGCGACGGTGATCGACGTCGACCGGACGCGGCTGCCGTCGGCCGCCGAGGTCGCCGGCTGGGACGGGCCGCGGCTCGCGGCCGCCATCCGCCACGTTCCCGGCAATCCGGCCTTCAATCCCCACGTCCGGCAGTTGCTGCACGTGTCGTTCAAGCTGGCGGCCAAGCAGGGGACGCGATACACCGACCTGCTGGTCGCCAACCGCGAGATCGTCGGCCGGCAGGTGACCGACAACATCTACGACCGGCACCTGAAGCCGCTGTTCCTCGGCGACGCGGCGGGGCCGGCACACGGCTGAACGGCTCCGCCAGCATGAACGCAGCGCTCACCATCTGTCTCGTCCCCGAGGCCCGCGAGGGGCCGTTCGTGCTCCACGTGCCGGAGATCGACGGCGGCCTGGAGGCCGCCTGCCGGATCGCTGCCGAGTGCGGCTTCGACGCCGTGGAGATTTTTCCGAGTGGCGCCGATGACTTTCCCGGCGCCGAACTCCGCCGGCTGCTCGCCGGGCATGGGCTGCGGCTGGCCGCCATCGGCACCGGCGCCGGCTGGGTGCGGCACGGGCTGCACCTCTGCCATCCCGACCCCGACGTGCGTCGCCGGGCGCGGGAGTTCATTGCCGCGATCGTGGACCTGGCCGGAGAGTGGGGCGCACCGGCGATCCTCGGGTCGATGCAGGGCCGCGCCGGCGGGGACGTGACCCGCGCCGCGGCGCTCGACGAACTCGCTGCCGCCTTGGCCGTGCTCGGGGAGCGGGCCGCCCGTCACGGACAATCGCTGCTCTACGAACCGCTCAACCGTTACGAGACCAACCTGCTCAACCGTCAGGCCGACGCGGCCGGCTTCATTCGCTCTCGGGGGATCGGCCACGTGCGGCTGCTCTGCGACCTGTTTCACATGAACATCGAGGAGGCCGATCCCGCGGCGGCCCTCGAGGTCTGCGGTCACCTCGTCGGACACGTGCATTGGGCTGACTCGAATCGGCGGGCGATGGGGTTTGGGCACACGCGGACGGGGCCGATCGTGGACGCCCTCGGGCGAATCGGGTATGAGGGACATCTGTCGGCGGAGGTGTTTCCGCTGCCGACGCCGCTGGAGGCGGCCCGGCAGTCGATCGCCAGCGTCCGGGCCTGCTTCAACTGCTGAGAGACCTGCCCAGTGCTTCACGGAACGTTGCTTCACCCGCAGATCCTCGCCGCCCTCGCCCGGGCCGGCCACCACTCCAGGATTCTCATCGCCGACGGCAACTATCCGGCGGCCAACAAGCGCGGACCACGGGCGGATCTGGTGTCGCTCCAGGTCATGCCCGGTGTGCCCACGGTGGCCCAGGTGCTCGAGGCCGTGCTCGGCGCGGTGGTGATCGACGAGATCAACACCATGGGCGTGGACCGGTCCGATTCCTATGCGGCGGCCACGCCCGGCGACCCGCCGGTGTGGGCCGAGTATCGGCGGATCATCGCTGCGGCCGGCTCGACCTGCCGGCTGGAACCGATCGTGAAGTGGGACTTCTACAAGGCCGTGTCCGGGGACGACCACGTGCTCACGATCCAGACCGCCGACACGGCCCCGTGGGCCAACCTCCTCCTCACGCTCGGCTGCCGCACCTTCTGACAGCGAACCCCCCGATGCTCACCCGAACCCTCGGCCGCACCGGCCTCGACGTGCCGATTCTTTCCTTCGGCGCCAGCTCCCTCGGGCAGGAGTTCCGCCGGGTCGGCGTGGACGAGGCGCTGGAGAGCGTGCGGACGGCGCTCGACTGCGGCCTGAACCTCATCGACACGAGCCCGTTCTACGGCCGCGGCATGAGCGAGGTGCTTCTCGGGCTGGCGCTGCGCGACGTTCCGCGGCGCGACTACCTGCTGTGCACGAAGCTCGGCCGCTACGATCTCGCCCACTTCGACTTCTCCGCCCGGCGGGTCGCGGAGAGCATCGACGTCTCGCTGCACCGGCTGGGCACCGACCACCTCGACATCGTCCTCTGCCACGACGTGGAGTTCGTCCCCCTGCGGCAGATCGTCGAGGAGACGCTTCCCGCGCTCGACCGCGTGCGGCGCTCGGGCAAGGTGCGGTTCATCGGCTTCAGCGGCTATCCGCAGAAGATCTTTCACGTCCTCTGCGAGCAGGCGGACGTGGACTGCGTGCTCAATTACAACCAGTACACGCTGCAGAACGACCGGTTCGGCTCGGAGACGATCCCGTTCCTGGCGGCGCGGGGCATCGGCGTGATGAATGCCGGGCCGTTCAGCGCCCGGCTGCTGACCGACGCGCCGCTGCCGGCGTGGCTCAAGGAGCCGGAGGAGGTGCGGGCCGCGGCTCGCCGCGCCGCCGACCTCTGCCGGGCCCGCGGCGGCTCGCTGGCCCGGCTGGCCCTGCAGTTCAGCCTGGCGAATCCGGCCATCGCCACGACCGTCGCCGGCAGCGCCAACCCGCGAAACATTCGCGATTGGGCGGCGTGGGCGGCCGTCCCTCCCGACCCCGACCTGCTCCGCGACGTGCGGGCGATCTTCGCGCCGGTGCGGAACATCGGCCACGTCGAGGGGCTTGCCGAAAACAACTGACCCGTGCGGCACCGGCCGCACCCCGACCCGAGGACCACGCTGCGAGGACCGAGTCATGCAGGCCATTCTCCTGGAGCAACCGCGGCAGTTCCGCCTGGTGGACGTTCCCGAGCCGGCCGCGCCGGCCGCCGGCGAGGCGGTCGTTCGTGTCCGGGCCGTGGGCATCTGCGGCACCGACTACGGCGGCTACCTGGGAAAGATGCCGTTCTTCAGCTACCCGCGGATTCCCGGCCACGAGTTGGGCGTCGAGGTGGTGGCCGTGGGCCCGGGGGTGACCAACGTCCGGCCCGGGGACCGGTGCTGTGTCGAGCCCTACATCAACTGCCAGGAGTGCTTTTCATGTCGGCGCGGGCTCAGCAACTGCTGTGAGCGTCACCAGACGCTCGGCGTGCACTGCGATGGCGGGCTACGGCCGCTGTTCACGGTGCCGGCCCGCAAGCTGCATCTTTCCCCGCGGCTCACGCCCGCGCAGAACGCGCTGGTGGAGACGCTCGCCATCGGCTGCCACGCCGTAGACCGGTCGGCCGCCGCAGCGGGGGAGACGGTGCTCGTGATCGGGGCCGGGCCGATCGGCCTGTCGGTCGTGGAGTTCGCCCGGCTGGCCGGGGCCCGCGTCATCGTCATGGACGTGGCGGCGAGCCGGCTGCGGTTCGTGACGGAGCGGCTGGGCGTGACCGACACGATCCTCGCCCGGGGCGGCGAGGCCGACGAGGCGGGCGTGGGGGGGGGGCCGGGGGGGGGGGGGGGGGGGGGGGGGGGGGGTGGCACGGGGGGCGCCGCGGG
>JBIKKQ010000129.1:0-9886 GCA_044360305.1 Pirellulales bacterium | reverse complement strand
GCCGACGAGGCGGCCGTGGCCGCGGCCACGGAGGGGCGGATGTGCGAGGTCGTGGTCGATGCCACGGGAAGCCAGGCGAGCATGGGCAACGCGCTGCGGTTCTGCAGCTTCGGCGGCCGGCTCGTGTACGTCGGCATCACGCAGGCCGAGGTCTCTTTTCCGCATGCGCCGGTGATGCACCGTCGCGAGTTGACGATCCTTGCCAGCCGCAACGCCCTGTCCGGCGATTTTGCCCGGATCATCCGCCTGATCGAGGAGGGGCAGGTAGACACCGTGCCGTGGATCACGCACCGGCTGCCGTTCGCGGAGACGATCGCCGCGTTCCCTGGACTGCTGACGCCGGACAGTGGTGTCATCAAGGCCGTGGTCGAACTCGACTGAAGGCAACTGTCGCCGACCATCCTCTTACAGGACAGGCCTCTTACAGCGACCTCTTAAAGCCTCTTGCAGGGCCTCTTACAGGACAGGCATCCTCTGGCCACGGCAAACAAGGGCAAACAAGGACAGGCACGTTATGGAGAAACAAGGGCAAACAAGGACAGGCACGTTATGGAGTCAGGGGCAAAAAGCAGGGGCAAAAAGGACAGGCATGTTATGGGGCGGCCAGGATCAAGAGACAGGCACATGCCTGGTTCGCGCGTCCTCAGTGGTGGGCCTAGCCCGAGATGTATGCTTGATCGGCGCCTGACCGGCTAGCCGGATGGCGTTCGGTCGCCGACGTAGATGAGGCCCACTAGGCCCGACGATGGACGTAGCGGAGCAAGCGAACGCCAGCGGGCTTCGCTTGAGAGTCGCCCATCAGGGCAAAGGGTGGCTCTCTGAGGGCCCGCCCGCGGTGTTACCCGGCGGCGAAAGCGCCGAGGGTGTTGCCGACGTGATGGACACCGCGACGCACCGCGATTGCCCGCAATCGCTCGGCACTCGTTGCACAGTAGTTGCCGACCCACCGCGGCTTGCTGAAGAGTGTTTGCAGGTGCGACTGCCAGTATTCGGCGCTCGTTCCCAGCCGGGCCATGATGCCGTCCAATTCGTCCGTGATTTTCGCCTTGCCAGCGCGACATAACCGGGAGGTCCAGTCCACGAGCTCGAGATATCCGGAGAGCGAAAACCCGGGCAGCATGCCTTCACGCGTCGCCCCCTCTCTGCGACGATCCTGCAGCGGGCAGAGCCAGTGAGACTGCTCGATGTCGCCTTCGATCTCGGCGGCCGCCACCGAACTGGCTGCGGCTGCGATCTGGAGGATTGCCAGAGCGCCGGTTTTGCGGACATTGTCCACCCGTTGCTTGATCGACGTATGCTCGGATGACTCTGGAGTCTTGGCGATGCCTGCAGCCACGGGATTCAGGTCGATGTAGGTGCACGTCACAACCAGAGCTTGCTCGTCGAGGACGGCGATCGATTTGTAGCGGGCCTCCCAGTACGTGCCCGTGCAGTTGTCTTCCTTGTTAGCGAGCCGCGCGAGCGGTTCCTTGAGTGCCTTCATGAACCAGCCAAGATCCTGAAGCCGCTTGCGATATTCGGCCACACGGGCTGCGTCTTGACACTGGCGTTCGATCCACGCCTGCACGGCGGCGGGGTCGTTCATGTCGAGGCGCGACTTGGGATAAAGCGCGATCCAGCGGCGGACGACCTCCTCGTCGCTCCAGCCCTCGGCGACTTCGGGATCGAGCCGGCAGAGAACATGCAGGTGGTTGTCAAGAATCGCGAAACTACAGACGGTCACGGAGAAATTGTTGGCGAGCAGCTCAAGCCGGCATTCGATCCAGGCCTTGCGGTGCTCTCGACCATCGCCGCAGAGCGACGCCTGGCGGACGCAGCGAGAAATGCAGTGGTAGTGCCGGGTGACCGAAAGATCGACCAACTGCCGCCGGGGCATCGTCATGGCAGGCGTCTCCCTGATGGGTGAGGTACGGAACGCCCGTACACTACTTGGAGGGCTTCCGCATGTCAAGCCTCTCGCCCAGGCGATCATGCCTGTCCTTCCCATCTGCTTGCCGGAACGTGCCTGTCCTTTGGTTCGGAGCGGTTTGGTTCGGAGCGGTTTGGTTCGGAGCGGTTTGGTTCGGAGCGGTTTGGTTCGGAGCGGTTTGGTTCGGAGCGGTTTGGGGGGCGCTGGGATTTCGGGCGGGAGGCGTGGCTGGGGGGCGATTTGCATTTTCCCCCGGGCCAATCATCCTTGGTTGCGTCGGCCGGCAGGACGCCCGAGCCGCGGCATATCCGGGGCAACGTCGCCGGAGAGCAGCCCGTACATGCACGTCGGGCTGCGGACGCCGCAGCAACATCAGGGAGTCCTTTGTGGAACTGCGTCGATGGTCGTCCGCACCGTTTTTGTCACCGGAGCCTCGGGCTTCGTCGGCACCCACGTCGTCGAGGAACTGCTGCACCGTGGCTGCGAGGTCCGCTGCCTGATCCGGCCCACGGCGGACGCCGGGCACCTCGCCAGGCCCGGAATCGTCCGCGTCGCCGGCACGCTCGAGGATCCCGCCGGGTATCGCCACGCCCTGCAGGGCTGCGACACGGTGCTGCACCTCGCCGGTGCCGTCGCCGCCCGGTCGAAGGCCGCGATGCTGCGCGTCAACGGCCGTGGCACAGCCCGGCTCGCCGACGCCTGCGCCGCGGTCGAGTCGCCGCCGCGGCTCGTCGCCGTGTCGAGCCTCGCGGCCGCCGGTCCGCCACGGCCCGATCGGGCCTATCGAGACGAGGAGGACCCGCCGGCCCCGGTCTCGATCTACGGCAGGAGCAAGCGGGCGGGGGAGATCGCCCTCGAACGCCGCGCCGGCCGGCTCCCGCTGACGATCGTCCGCCCCGGCATCGTCTTCGGCGCCCGCGACAGGCAGGGAGCAGCGGTCTTCCGGGCGATCCAGCGGACCGGGCTGCATGTCGTCGTCGGCTTTCAGACGCCACGGCTGTCGCTGATCCATGTGGACGACCTCGTGGACCTGCTCCTCCGCGCCGCCACCGACGGCGAGACGCTGCCGGCGACACCCCGCGCCGACCGGCCCGGCCGCGGCATCTACCTCGCCTGCGACGACCGGGAGCATCCCACCTACTGGCAGTTCGGCGAGCGGGTCGCCGGGGCCCTCGGCAGGCGGGTGTTCGTCTGGCCGCTGTGGCGGTCCGTCGGCTGCATGGTCGGGGGCGCGGCCGACCTCGTCTCCCGAGCCACAGGGAGCGTGCAGCTCCTGTCGCTCGACAAGGTCCGCGAGGCGATCGCCTGGAGCTGGGCCTGCTCGGCGGCCAAGGCCCGGTCCCAGCTCGCTTTCGCCCCCGCGCTCCCCCTGGATGCCCGACTGCGGCAGACCGCCGACTGGTTCCGCGAGTACGGCTGGCTCTGAGGCCCGGCGTCAGGGAGCCTTGATCGCGTACAGCGCGGCCGCCGAGCGGACGAACAGCCGGCCGTCGGAGACCACCAGCGAGGCCGTGATCGACTCGCCGCCGAAGTCGATCGAGTCGAGCAACTGGAACGTCCGCCCGGCCTTGACGACCGACACCCAGCCGTCGTTGGAGGCGAAGCAGAGCCGGCCGCCGACGAGAATCGGGCTGGTGCGGTGCTGGCCGGTGTGGGTCCGCTCGACGTACACGTCCTTGCCGGTCTCGAGATCGACGCACTGCAGTTTGCCGTCCTTGTGGAGCATGTAGACGAGGCCGTCGGCCACGAGCGGCGTGCCGACGTCGGGCGTCAGCGGGTTGACCCAGCGGACGACATCCTTCGCGTTCGAGCAGTCGCCGACGAGGGCGTCGCCGACCCGCAACGCCACCGTCGGCCCGGCCTTGCAGGTCGGCACGATCAGGGTGCCGGGGACGCCGCACGGCGAGGCGACGAACCGCCAGGTCTGGTCGTTGGGTTTTGGATTCGTGGCCGTCGGACCGTTGAGGCCGCCGAACCGCCAGACCTCGCGACCATCGGCGAGGGCATGACCGGTGATGCAGTCGGCGCCATGGACGACGAAAAACTCGCGGCCGCCGTCCCGGAAGATGAACGGCGACGCGTAGGAGTGCTTGCACTCGAACTGGGCGTTGGTGACGCGGTCCACCTCCCAGACGGTCCGGCCGGTCGCCTTGTCGAGCCGGATGACCTTGCCGGTGCGGGTCTGGTCGTCGAGCTTCATCGGGCCGTGGATCAGTTGGAGATACAGGGCGTCGCCGTCGAGGACCGGGGTGCTCGTCATGCCGAACTGGATGTCGAGCTTGCCGAACCGATCGCCGACGTCGAACTTCCAGACCTCGTCGCCGGCGACCGTGTAGCAGGCGAGCGTGCCGGTGCTGAAAAACACCCACACGTGCCGGCCGTCGGTGCAGGGGGAGGGGGAGGCGGAGTTGCCCTCGCCCGACCGGGCGTCACGGTTGCCGCCGGCCACCGTGCGCTTCCAGACGATGGCGCCGTCGTCCGCAGCGATGCACAGGAGCACGAGGTCGTCCCCCTCGTTGCTCGTCAGGTAGACGCGTCCTTCCCAGACGCAGGGCGTCGCGCCGCCGCGACCCGGCAGCGGCGTCCGCCAGGCGACGTTCTTCGTCCGCGACCACGACTCGGGAATCCGGTCGTCCTTCGAAATGCCGTCATGCCGTGGGCCACGCCACTGCGGCCAGGATTCGGCCCGGCCGGCCGCCGCCCCGAGCGTTACGAAAAAGGAGGCAAGCAGGGGGAACAGAAGGGCGGACGGGAGCCGTCTTGGGAGAGTGTTCATCCCGGGAGTCTATCCAATTTCACGAGGGCCAGCAGAGCTGGCAGGGCGGGCGGTTTCGGCGGGGCGAGAGGGCTGCGGCGGGAGCGCGAGACGCGGTCACGGCCGCATGGCCCGGGGCCTGGCGGTCCGAAGAGTTTTGAGCGGCGCTACTGGCTGTGGGGAGTTGTGACCAGGGGGCAGGACATGGTCGGGCCGGAACTCGCGTGGCGGCCGCTCGTGATCGGCGGGATGCATCGTTCGGGATCGTCGCTGACCGCGTCGCTCCTGGCCCGGGCCGGGCTCGCCGTCGGCGACCGGCTGTTCGTCGCCGACCCGGTGTTCGCGCTGCACGTCTGGCTCGGCTACAACCGACAGATCGTCGATTTCATGGGCGGCATTCGGCCACCTGCATGCTCGTCGAGATCGGGCAAGTGATCGACGCCCCCGCCGACGTTCTCGCGGCCGTGCGGTCGCGGCTCGGACTGCCCGTTGGCGATGCCGAGCCGACGTATCGAACGCGGCATTTCATCCACGGCGGTCAGGCGGCCCTGGTGCGCGAGCTGCTGCCCGAGGCCTGCGAACTCTATGAGCAGATGTGCCGGCTGGCGGGCTGCCAGCCACACGTGCCCGCCGAACTGCGGATCCATCGGCCGGACGGGGACGCCGAGGACGCCATCCGCGCCTGGGCCCGGCGGAGCCGCACGCTGGCGGCCGTCCGCCCGGCCGCCGCGGCCTGAGTCGGCGCGAGTCCCGCGTCGTCAGGCCTCGGCGCCGGGCAGGCCAGCGACGACCGCCGACCCGACCCGGACGATCGTCGAGCCCTCGAGGATCGCCTCCTCGAAGTCGCCGCTCATTCCCATCGACAGGTCGTGGAGCCGGTCGCCGCCCGCGACCGATCTGGCGAGCCGATCGCGAAACTCCCGCAGCCGGGCGAACTCGCGCCGGGCCGCACCGGGATCGCCGTCCGGCACGCTCGCCATCCCCATCAGGCCGCGGACCACGACGTGCCGCAGGCCCGCCGCCTGCGCCACGATCCGCTCCGCCTCCGCCTCGTCGGCGCCGGTCCGGTTCGGGTCGCCGGAGAGGTTCACCTCCACGAGCGTCTGCTGAACCTTGCCCGCCGCCGCCGCCTCCTCGTCGAGCGTCGCGAGCAGCCGTCGGCTGTCGAGCGAATGGAGCAACGCCACGTGCGGCAGCGTGCGTCGCACCTTGTTGCGCTGCAGGTGGCCGATCAGGTGCCAACGCACCGGCGGTCGCAGCTCGGCGGCGTCGGCCGCCTTCGCCCACAGCGCCTGCGGCCGGCTCTCGGCGAGATCGTGGCAGCCGGCCTCAAGCAGCAGGACGACGGCCGTCGGGCCGACCGACTTCGTGGCCACGACGAGAGTTACATCGCGCTCGGCACGGCCCGCCCGGAAACAGGCAGCCGCGATCCGCCCGCGCACCTCGGCGAGGTTGTCGCGGCAGCGCCCGCGGGCCGCAGCCAGCGGATCGGACCCGGTCACTGGATCTCGAGGCGGCGGGCCACCTCCCCCGACCGCTTGAGCCGTCCGACGAGAAACTCGGCCGAGACGTTGCAGCCGAGGAGCGTGCGGTTGCGGGCCGCGTCGAGCGCCCGGTAGACCAGCCACTGTTCGAGTCCCGCCTGCACGCGGAACCCGGCGGCCTGATGCGCCGGCAGGATCAGCCGCGTGTCGGCGACGGTCAGCTGCCGCCAAGTGAGCGGGCCGCCGACGCGGCGCGGGTCGAGGTCGAGCCACACCGGGGCATAGAGACGGCGGGCACCCGCCTGCTCGAGCACCAGCTCGCCGCCGTCGGTGGCGCTGAACGAACCGCGGCCCGGCGTCCGCCACTCCGGCAGCGCCAGCGGGAGGGCCATGAACCGCATCGCGGTGTCGAAGCCGAGGATTTCCCTGGTCTCGGCGGCCGGCTCCGTCTCCAGGCCGGTCGCGAGCGGCAGGGCGCTGCGGTAGCCGAGGGCGTCGGGGTCGGTCGCGGCCGGCTGCCGATCGCTGCCGTTGGCGGCGGTGCGGACCGGCGCGGAATCGGCCCGCGGCACGAGGGCGTCGGCGAGCATCACGATCCGGTCATCGGGCAGGACGACGAGTTGCCGTTCGAGCTGCATGCCGCCGGCGAGGGGCGCGGTGATCTCGAGGAACGACGCCTTGCCGTCGGACTCCCAGCAGGACGCGGTCCACGGCCCCTCGGCATCGAGCGGCCGACCGCCGCGGCTGGCCGCCCAGCCCCACGCCCCATCGAACAGCATCCTGTCGCCGACGGCGATCTCCAGCCGCGGCAGCGAATCGCGATACTCGACCAGCAGCCGCAGGTCGCGCCGCCCCCAACCGGAGCGGATGATGGCCACGCAGGCGGCCGGGTCGTGGAGGTCGCGCGGCATCAGCCGGGCCTGCCGCGGCTTGCCGCCGCCGGCCAGATGGCGGGCGGTGCGCCGGACGACCTTGGGATGCGTGTCGTCGTCCAGGGCTGCGAGCAGCGGGCTGGAAAAACAACCGGGCAGCAGGCCCGGGCCGGCGATGATCCGGCCGTCGCGGCCCAGCAGCCGGACCGCGGCCGCGGCGGCCGCTGCCCACAGCGCCTCGGTGGCCTCGTTCCACGGCGGGCTGCCGGTGACGCGGGCGATGTCCCGGGCAGCGGTCCAGCGCACGACCCGTTCGACGACCGCGGTCGAGCCGGCGAGGCCGACCGTGCCGCCGGTCGAGACGAGCCGGCCGATCTCCTCCTCGAGCGCCGCCGTGGCGGCCGCCTCCAGGCAGCGGCAGGCCTCGATGTCGGCGAACAGTCGGGCGAGCGTGAGCACAAACGGCGCGGGATGCGTGTCGCGGCTGCGACAGGCGGTCTCACCGGTCCGGGCTTCGCGGACGAGCCGCTCGAGCAGGCTGCCGGCCGAGCCGCCGGCGCGCCGCGTCCGTGCCAGCCAGGCGAGGGCCCAGGTGGCGGCGGTGCAGATCAGCCAGCGTTCCCGGGGCGGCGCCCCACCGGCCTCGTCGAGGCACTCGCCGAGGGCCGTCTCGATCAGCGTGATCCGCTGCACGTCGCGGTCGCCGCGGGCCACCTCGCGGGCGAGCCGGCGCAGCCGCTGCCGGGTGTCGAGGACGTCGCTCAGCGCCGCGGCGTCGCGAATCCGCGCGGCCGCGGCGCGGGCTCCGACCTTCACCGGTGTCGGCCGGCGCGGGGGCGACCGCCGGTCGCCGGCCGCGGCTGCCTTCGCGGCGTCGGCCGGCGCGGGTTTCGGCCGCCGGGCGGTGGCCGTGCGGCCCCCGTTCCTGTTCTTCGCGTCGGTCGTGCCGTTCTTGTTGGTCGCGACCATCGGTGCTCCGGGGATCGGTGTGCGGGGAAATTTTCCGCGACCGGTGGCGAAGTGTCCGCCTCCAGCGTCCGGCCGCGGGGCCGTATGATACTGGCAGCGGTTCGTCCACTCCACGCACTCCCCGAAGGAGCCCGTCGATGCCCTCCATGCAGCCGTCTTTTGGCCGCGTCCGACGCCTGCCGTCTCGGTTTCGGCCGCGGCAGCGGTTCGCCGCCGGAGTCCTCGTCGGGGCGCTGGGGGCCCTGGGAGTGGCCCTGGCCGTGCAGGCCGACGGTCCGGCCGACACCGGCGCCCCCCCCGCCGTCGCCGAAAAGGCCGACCGGCACCCGACGCTGAAGCGGCTTTCGAAGACCGAGGAGGTATGGGTGGACAAGGACCGCAAGGAGGTGGTGGTCGGCGCCAAGGTGGTGCTCGACGATGGGCCGATCGAGGTCTTCGCCTGCCTGGAGAACACCAAGGAGCACGAGGCGGTGATCGCCGCCCGCTCAACGGCCCGGCTCGTGCATGCGGCGCTGCTGGCCGTGGGGCTCGATCCGGGGAAGCCGGTGTCGTTCGATCCCGAATACCGGGCCGCCAAGGGGCCGGTGGTCAAGGTGCGGCTCCGCTGGCGCGACGCCGACGGCAAGCAGCAGGAGGTCCGGGCCCAGGAATGGGTCCGCAACGCGCAGACCGGCAAGCCGCTCGACGCCGAGTGGGTGTTTGCCGGAAGCGTGTTCTGGAAGGACCCGCAGGGCGGGGCGGAGTATTACCAGGCCGATGGGGGCGACCTGATCTGCGTCTCGAATTTTCCCACCGCCACGCTCGACCTGCCGATCGAGAGCTCGCAGTCCAACGCGGCGCTGCTCTTCGAGGCCTTCAAGGGGAAGGTGCCGCCGCGGGGGACGCCGGTGGACATCATCCTCTCCGCCGGCGGGCCGGCGAAGCCTGCCGGCAACTGAAGGCCGTCAGTCTTCGAGCACGCGGCAGTGGGCCAGCACGGCGTCGGCCGTGGCCACATAGCCGGTGTAGAACGGCCCGAACTCGGCGTACCGGGCGCTCGCCTCGTCGAACCGCATCGTGTAGACGATCTCCTTCAGCCAGTCGGGACGGCGGGCCCAGAGTGTCACGCCCCACTCCCAGTCGTCGAGCCCCACCGCGACGGTGATCAGCTGCGTGACCCGGCCGCCGAACGACATGCCCGTCCGGCCATGCTCCGCCATCAGCCGGCTGCGTTCGGCGAACGGCAGCGTGAACCAGTTCTCCCCGACCTCGCGCTTCTTGTTCATCGGATAGAAGCAGGCGTTGGGCCAGGGGGGGAGTTCCGGCTCCAGCCGCGCCAGCCGCATGTGGTCCTCGCGGGCCGCGTAGCCCTGGACCTTGGCCCGGTAGGAGGGGCTGTCGAGCACCTCCCCTTCGGCGACGAGCCGCTGGCCGTACTGCTCGACCGTCGGCACGTACTCGCTGACCTCCGTCAGGCTGACGAACGAATAGGTGGGCCGCAGCGCCGCCCCGAGCGGGCCGGCGAGGAGCCGCTGATGCACCGCATCGACCCGCAGCGGGTCCGGGTCCATCGCCATGACGCCGAAGTCGGCCTTGTGGCCGGGGACGATCCACGGCTGGAGTCGCGTCGGTTGGCCGTCGGCCGCGGGGTCGAGCGCCGCGGCGAACTGCCGGGCCCCCTCCGCGCGGGCCGCCGGGGAGAGGCGGGCGAGCTGCGGCCGGTCGAACGTGTAGAAGGAGTGCGTGACGTGCCAGCCGGTGCAGGGCTGCGTGGCCGTCTCGACCGCCTGATGGGCCGCGGCGCGTTCGGCGTGGCCGGGCCGACCGTGGGCGGAGGCGGCGGCGGGGCGGGCAGCGGTCTCGGACACGGGGAATTCTCCTCGATGGGCGACGGGGGGTTGGAAGAAACCGTCGCAGG
>JBIKKQ010000104.1:0-11624 GCA_044360305.1 Pirellulales bacterium | reverse complement strand
CCTCGTCCAACCGCCCCAGTTCCTTGCGCAATGGACCGGCTGCGGCGACGGTGGCCGCCAGCAGCGACCGAAACTCCTCGACGGCCTGCGGGCCGTCACCGCGCAGCACATCGACCACGAGTCCGTCGGCACCGATGATCACCCGAGCCGGCACGTCGCGAACCTCGAACAGTCCGGCGGCGGCCCGATCCTGATCAATCGCCGTCGAGGCGAGCCCCAGCGACTCGAGCGCCGCGGCCGCCCTGGCGGGCTCGTCGCCGACGCTCACAGCCACGAAATCGACAGTCCCGGCCGGCTGTGCCCGAACCGCCGCGACGATACCGGGGAGGGTTTCACGGGCCGGAGCGGACCACTCGCTCCACAGTTCGAACACGAGGACCCGACCCGGCGCGGTGGTCGGCGTCGCCCGGCCCCGGGCCCCCCCCTTGCCGTCGATCACCGGCAGCGAGAACGCGGGGGCCGGTCGGCCGGCCAGGGCGGAGAGCGGGATGCGCTGCTGCGCGGCCTGAGGATTCGCGTCGCGACGGCCGCGCAAGGCCCGTGGCTCCGGGGCTGGCTTCAGCTTCCATTGCTGGTAGGGGAGCGAGCCGGCCTCCCGGTCGATGGCCGCGCCGAGAAGCACCCGGTCCATGGCATCGACGTCGATGACCCCCGGTCCGATCGCGGCGATCCGCCCGCGGATCCGGCCCTCCTGCATGTCGTCCACGGCGACCGTGATCCGCGTGCCGTTTTCGGCCACGCCCTGGGCACGCGGCCCCGCGGCACGTCGCCCGGCCGGCGGCGCGGCGTCGGGCTCCAGTTCCTCCGGGTGCAGCCAGATGACCCGGGCCACCGTCGCCCGGGGAAGCCGCTTCTCCTCGCCACCCGCCACCGCGATCACGAGCTGTGCGTCGTCGAGGCTGAGGACCTGCCCGCGCAGGTAGTCACCGTCCGCGAGCCGCACGATGTGCGTCGGCGGATCGACCCGCTGAGACCGCGGCAGGGTCAGCAGCCGATCCCGCCGGGCCGGCTCGATCTTGCGCGACGCCGCCTGCGGCAGGAGTTCGACCGCCGTGACGTCCGGCGCCGGCACGAGCGGGGGATCGCCCACGACCGCCGGCGTGCGGATCCGAATCCCATCGGGGCCGATCCCCGCCACCGCGCACGGCATCACGTCGCCGGACCGGAGGAACAACATCGCCGGAAAACCAGCGACCTGCCCCCGAATCTCGATCTCCCCCGGCGCCAGTCGGGCATGCGCCTCGAGCGCCTGCCTGAGGATTTCGGCGCTTTGGATACCGAGCGCGCCGCGCACGAGTTCCACCTCGCGCGGGTTCTGTCCCTCGCCATCGACGACCCTCAGCCGCAGGTGCGACCCGATCCGGCCGCGCAGCAGGTTCATCACGTCGTCCAGTTCGATCCCCTTGGTCTCGACGAACGCCGACCCCTTCTCCGGCGCCAGCGCCACGACCCGGTCGCCGACCTCGATCCGCCCGTCGCGGGCGGCGGCCCCATCGGGCGAGAGCCGGGTCACGACGCAATGCCCCTCGCCGTCGTGACTCACCATGCCCCCCATGCCACCGACGTCGTTCTCTGAACCTGCCTCATCCGCGACCGCGGCTCGGGCGACGTACTCGACGACCGCATCCGGTCCGTCCGCCCCCGCGACGAACGCGCTGGCATTGCGGCTGCCGAGCGGCTGCCAGGCGAGGCGGTCGCCGGCGCCCGCGACGAGGCACCCCCGCGACTCGAGGCCGTCCTGCCGCAGCGTGGCCACGCGGGTCGGCAGCGGTCGATGCTCGGCGGCCCGACGGACCGCGGCCAGCGAGACGATGCCGGCATGCGGCACGGGCAGCGGTTCCACGAACGCCTCGCCCTCCAGCCACACCGCCTCGTCGTCGATCTTCAGCAGCCGGCCACTGACCGACTGGTCGTGCAGGCAGGCGACGCGGACGGCGGGCGGACCGACCGCGACGGCCCGATCCGGGCGGCCGCCCGGAATCGGCAACATGATCTCGGTCACGTCGGCGACCGGCACCCGGCGCGGCCCATCCGCGTCGCGAACGACGAACTCACCGCTCGCCGCGTCGAACGCCTCCAGGTCGCCCGTGGCGAGCGGGCCGGCGGCGCCGCCGATGGTGGTGCCCTCCCGTCGCGGCTGCACCGCGGCGTCCTCCGTCCACCGGATGACCTGCAGACTCTCCAGCCGCACGTCGCCGCCGCTGGTGAGCCGGAACCGGCGCGACGGTCTGCGACCGGCATCGACCGGAAGCGTGAGGTCGATCAGCGCGGCGTCGTCGCCACTCTCCGGCAGGGCGACCGCCAGCCGTCCCCGGGCCTGATCGACGAACATCAGCAGCCGGAGCCGGCCGCCGGGGAGCCGTTGCCGGGCCGCCTCCGGAATCGCGTCAGCGGCGGCCTTGATCGCGGCCCGCGTCCCCTCCTCGCGGATGGCCACGAGGCTGTCGATCGGCGGCCCTTCCGCCGACGGAAACAGTTCGACGCGAAACGGCTCGGCTCTCGTCCGCTCGTCGGCGGACAAGGCGATGCGAAAGCCGGGCTGCTTCGCCCACGTGAGCACGACGTCATACAGCACCCGGTCGGCCACGGCCACGTCCCGCTGCAGCGCCACGCCGCGCCGGTTCGTGGCCCAGCCCCCGGCGTCCTCGCGCCACGACCCTGCGGGCACCTGGCTCCAACCGAATGCCGGCACCGCACCGCTGGTTGGGGCACCGGTCCTGCCGATGAGTTGGACGTGCCCGCGCCGCACCCCGACCTTGCGGCCGCCGAATCCCAGCGTGACGGTGTCGGCGTCCAGCGCCTCGAGGGTGCCGGTGAGCGAGTCTCCGCCGTGGAGGATGATCCGCCACGGGCCGGCCGCGACGGCCGCCGGTGACGGGCCGAACCGCACGCCGACGACCTCGTCGATGAAAAACTCGAACGGCGTCGCGAACGCGGGCGATCTCCAAGCGAACGTGTCGCGACCGCCGGCCACGGCCGGCACGGCCGCGAACCGTCCCGGCAGGAAGCCTCCCTGCTCCGTGTCGAGCACGCCCCGCGGCAGACGATCCGGCGGGAACGCGTCGGCGGCCTGCCCTGCGACCGCCCAGATCGAGGTGCAGACCGCAAACCAAATCGAGACGCCGGTCGCGGCCCACGTGGCCCACGTCGCGCCCGCGGGCCGGGCGCGGCCTACGGCCCGCCAGGCCGACGATCCGATCGTGGTATGGGCCGACCTGCGTGTCATCGGAAAAACCTCTGTTCCGGAGCGCGCCGGGCGGCCGGTGACTGTCGTCCGGTTCGCGGTCCGCAGTGGTCGCTACAGGCCGGCGGCGCCGGTGGTCTCCCGACGCCGCTGCTCCTTTTTGGCGGGAAACTCCATGACCACGAGTTTTCGCGTTTGCGGATCATAGGCGTATTCCTGGTAATAAGGAAGCATCGGTAGGCGGATGCCATCCGGCGTGTCAGGGGCGATGATGTCCCGCATGAATTCGTCATACGTCGCCGGCGGACTGCCATGCTCGGCCGCGTGGAGTTGCATCTTCTGCTCCACGGCGATCGCGCCGATCGTCGCGACCGATTCGCGATACGCTTGGGCATAGACCTCGACCCCCGGAGCCGGCTCGCGCACGTCCGTCGCCGGCACGCCCCCCTGCCGCCGCGCCTCGGCGATGTCGAGGACGTTCTGCGTCGTCTTCCGCAAGGTCTGCCGGGGCTGCACGCGAGCCGCCGCCTGAGGCTGCACCGGCACCGGCACCGGCACCGGCACCGGCGTCGGGCCGCCGGTGAACGCGATGAGCAGCAGCACGGCGGCGACCATGCCGACGAGGATTTTCCAGCCGTGCGCGAACAGCGTCTGCATCGCGACTCCTTCGTGGGAGGGACCGTTCCGCTTCCCGATGTCCGCTGCTATTCTATCCGGCCGACGAACAGGCCATGCAGGGTCGTTCCTGCCTCGGCCGACGGCGCCGCTCTCCGCCGTTTCCCGGACACCCGGTCCCCGAGCCGCGATGCGTCAGCCTGCCGATCCCGTCGAGGTCTTCCAGCGCCGCTTCCCCGGCCGGCCCCGGTTTCAGGCCGTTGCCCCCGGACGGGTCAACATCATCGGCGAGCACGTGGACTACTGCGGCGGCTTCGTGCTGCCGATGGCGATCGATCGGTCCACGACGATCGTGGCCGCCCCGCGTGCCGACGCCGGACCGGCCGTCGCCCGGATTCACAGCCTCGTCAAGGACGAGACGGTCGAGATCCCGCTGGCCGGCGGACTGATCGCGCCGCTTCGCGGCTGGGCGGCCTACGTCAGCGGCGTGCTCGCCGGCTTCCAGGAACGCGGCATCGTGCCCGGCTCGTTCGACGCCGTCATCGACTCGACCGTGCCGCTCGGCGGCGGCCTGTCGAGCAGCGCGTCGCTGGAGGTCGCGGTCGCGCTCCTCGTGGCCCGGCTCACGGGCACGACGCTCCCGCCCATCGACCTCGCGCTGCTCTGCCAGCGGGCCGAGCACGAGCATGCCGGCGTGCCCTGCGGTGTGATGGACCAGTGCGCCGCCGCGCTCTCCCGGGAAGGCCATCTGCTGCTCCTCGACTGCCGGTCGCTGGCGGTCGAGCACGTGCCGTTCGCGAGAACCGACGTTCTCGTGCTCGTCGCCGACACCAACGTCCGCCACGCGCTCACCGATGGCGGCTATGCCCGACGCCGGGCCGACTGCGAGGCCGCGGCTCGGACGCTCGGCCTGCCGCTGCTCCGCGACGCGACGGCCGCCGCCGTGGACGACGCGCGGGCCGACCTCGGCGAGGTGGTGCACCGCCGGGCCCGGCATGTCGTCGGCGAGATCGCCCGGACCCGGGCCGCGGCCACCGCGCTGTCGGCCGGCCGCTGGGCCGAGGTTGGGGCGTTGATGGCCGCGAGCCACGCGTCGCTGCGCGACGACTTCGAGGTCAGCTGCCCGGAACTCGACGCCCTCGTCGAGATCGCCGCCGCCCAGCCCGGCGTGATCGGCAGCCGGATGACGGGGGGCGGCTTCGGGGGCTGCACGGTGACGCTCGTCGAGGAGCCCCGGGCCGCCGCGGCCATGGAGGCGATCGCCGCCGGCTACCGGGCCCGCACCGGCCGCGACTGCACGCTGTTCACGACCCGGCCGGCGGCCGGCGGCTCGTGCCTCGACCTCGACGCTTCGCGGCCTCAGCCGCCGTAGACGATCGCGCCGTCGCGAAACACCATCAGCCCGCCCGGCCGGCACTCCTCCCAGGTCTCGCCGTCCGTGAGCCGGCGCGAGGCGATCACGTAGCCCTGCTGGCTGCCGCACTTCACGGCGCCGAGATCGGCCTCCCAGTCCTCGTCGCGGAGGCTGACCCGGCCGAAGGGCGGCCGGCGGTGCGTCCAGCAGAGCCCGTTGTAGCCGTGATGGTCGTGGTAGCAGAACAGCTGGCGGCCGTCCGCGAACAGCAGGTTGAGGTCGCCGGCCACGTTCATGGCGCGGAGAAACTCCTCGATCAGCGCGTGGTCGTCGAACGACACGCCGTCGTGCCGCATCCAGTTGAGCAGGGCGCACATCGCCGCCTCGGAGTCGGTGTCTCCCTCGGCGTCGAACGGCCCCCGGGTCCGGGTGCGGAACCGGCTGGTGTCGAGCGTCCCGTTGTGGGCGAAGACGAAGTCGCTTCCGTTGATCCGCCGGGTGAAGGGGTGCGTGTTCTCCAGCGACACGCCGCCGCAGCTCGCGGCTCGGACGTGGCCGATGAACACCGGCGCCGCCAGGTCCCGGCCGGCGGCGATCGCCGCCGACGCGGCGCTCCGCTCGGCGTTCAGCGGCTCCTTGGCGATCGTGGCCCGCCGCCGACCGATCGCGGCCAGCCCCCAGCCGTGCGGGTTGCGGGCGGCCCGGCGTCGGAAGCCGCGGAACGACAGCCCGGGAGTCACGGCCTCGTTGAACGCCAGCCCGAGCAGTTCGCACATGCCGGCAACCTTTCCAGCCACCACGCGCGGCAGCCCGGCTCCCGCACCGGCGGCCGCATCCCTGGGTCACATGTTGTCGATGGTCAATTGTTGACCCAACTCAGATGATATCGCGTTCGCCCGGCCACGGGGCGGGGCACTCTGGTGGCGGCGCCGCCGGTGACGAAAATGCGACCCGCGACCGTTTCGGCCCGGAACAGGAACCATCCATGCCCACAACCACCACCACCGGCCGGCTGCGGATCGGCGACCAGTGGAACGCGATCAACATCATCGCGCATTCACAGACCCACCCCCTGAAGGCGATCTGCGAACTCGCCGAGAACGCCGTCGACGCCGGTGCGACCCATGTTCGCATCCACCGGCGCCGGATGAAGGGGGCGATCCACCTCGAGGTCCACGATGACGGCCGCGGCGTCGCCCCCGACGCCGATGGCGTGCCGGACTTCCAGCGGATCGCCACCCACCTCTGCGATTCGATGAAGCGGCACCTCGACGCCCGCAGCCGCAAGGGAATCCACGGCGAGTTCGGCATCGGCCTGCTCAGCTTCTGGAGCCTGGGCGACGAGCTGCGGATGGCCTCGGGCGGCGGCAGCGGTCCGCTCCACGAACTGCAGCTCACCCGCGGCCAGCAGGAGTACACGATCCGTCCGGTCCGCGGCCGGCTGGCGATGGGAGGCACCCGGGTCTCCATCGGGCCGCTCCTCGAATCGACCAAGAACCTCGTCACCGGCGATAAGATCGCCCGCTATCTGTCGGCAGAGCTCCGCGACCGCATCCGGCACACCGGCGTCACCATCGAGGTCACCGACGGCGTCGCCCGGCGCACGATCCTCGTCAAGCCGCGCGAGTTCGACGGCGAGCGGCTCGATGTCCCGCGTCGCTACGCGACGCCGCTCGGCGACGTGCAGGTCGAGATCTACGCCCGCACCGAACGCTCCCCGGCCGACGGCGGTATCGCCCTCTGCAAGGACGGCACGCGCGTGCTCAAGGACGTCGCCGAACTGCTCGCCTTCCAGGCCCCTCCCTGGACCGACGGCCGGCTGGAGGGCCTGATCGACTTCGAGCCGCTGATGCTCGCTCCCGGCACGCGGTCCGGGATCGTGGCCGACGCCGCGCTCGAGGCACTGGCCGCCGCGGCCGAGGAGATCGGCCGCGACATCCTCGCCGCGGTCGAATCACGTGAGCATGCCGAGACGGAACGGGCCAGCCGCCAGATCCTCAAGCAGGTGCAGAAGGCGTTCGCCACGGCGCTGGCTGAACTGCCGTCGGAGGAGTATCTGTTCTTCGACATTCCCAAGAACGAGCCGGCGGCCGAGCCGCGCGGCGGCCTCGGCGCGCCGCTGGCGGAGGCCGACGACGAGCCCGGCGCCGCCCGCCGGGCGGTGGCCGGGGAGCAGCAGCCGCTGTTCGCGGTGGAGCCCGGCCCGCTGCATGCGGTGCGGATCACCCCGCGCCGGGTTCGGCGGCCGCCCGGCGGCGAGTGCCGGCTCACGGGCACGCCCCTCGACGCCGCGGGCACGCCGCTGCCCGAGGGGGTGACGTTCGCGTGGCGGCTGGCCGCGGGCGACGGCTCCGTGGCCGGCGATGGAGCCGCCTGCCTCGTCTCCGCACCGGCGGCCGGCATCCTCGCGGTCGAGGTGCTGGCGACGCAGGGGGCGATCGAGGCCACGGACCGCGTGGAGGTGAAGTTTCTCGAGGACGCCGCCGGCGACGGGCCCGGCAGCCGGGGGCTCCCCTCGTACCGGCTGGAGGCGGACCACGGCCAGCCGTGGCGGTCGCGGTACGACGTGAAGCAGAACGAGATCATCATCAACTCCGCCCACCGCGACTTCCTCGCCAGCCGCGTGCCGGCGGCCAGGCACCGGCGGTACATTGGCAAGCTGTACGCCAAGGAGGTGGTGCTCTCCAACTTCCCCCACGAGACGCCGGCCCAGGTGATGGAGCGGCTCATCGAAGTCACGCTGCGGACGGAGGAGGCGCTCTGAAGCCGCGGGCGGCAACGCGGCGTCCCGGCGGTCATCGCTCAGCCGAAGGCGGCCAGATGCTCGGGCCGGCCCTGGATCTCCGTGCGGAGCCGGTACAGTGGGCCGCCCATGTTGCCGGCGTCAAACTCATAGCCGGGAGGCGCGTGGGGGGACTTCCACGAGTTCGCCGCCGTCGTGACGTACAGGTCGGTCAGATCGTCACCGCCAAACGCCACGCTCGACACCTGCCGCATCGGCAGCCCGATCCGTCGCTCCACCCGGCCGTCGGGATCGTAGCGCACGACCTGGCCGCCATACCACTGCGCGCTCCAGACGAACCCCTGACGATCGACCGTCAGCCCGTCGGGGATGCCCTCCTCGAGCGGAACGCTCACGAACACCCGCCGCCCCGACAGCCTGCCGCTGGCCGCATCGACGTCGTAGGCGTAAATTCGCCGCGCGGTCGAGTCGGTGCAATACAGCGTCCGGTCGTCGGGGCTGAAGCCGAGGCCGTTGGCCAGTTCGAACCCCTCGTCCTCGACCGACCACGATCCATCGGCGGCGCAGCGATACAGCCGCCCCGGCCGCTCCATGCCCTCTGGTCCCCAGTGGATCGTCCCCGCGTACACCTCACCCCGGGGGCCCGCCACGAGGTCGTTGAAGCACGGCGGCCCGCCGGCGAATTCGCCGCCGAGCGTCCGGCAGTCCGCAGGCCCGCCCCAGAGATGGAGCCCGGTCGCGCCGCAAAACACCAACCGCCCGTCCCGGTTCAGCGCGATCCCGGCGACCATCAGTCCACGACTGATCACCCGCCCTCCGCCCGTCGCGGGCCCGAGTTCGAAGACCAGGCACGCCTCGTTGTCCACCCACAACAGCCGCTTCTCACTGGAATCCCAGATCGGCCCCTCCCCGCAGAGGTTGCCGTCGTCGGCCACGACTTCCGCAATTCGATCCATCGCTGCGTTCCCCGTTGTCCCGCGAACCTCAACCGCCCCCGGCGGGCTGCCGGTCGGCCCCGGCATCGTATCGCATCACGAGCACCGTCGCGGCGAGCACCATGCCGGACCCGAGCAGATTCACCGGCGTCAGCCGCTCGCCGAGGAGCAGCATCGCGAGCATCACCCCGAAGACGGGCGTCATGTACGTGGACGCCAAGGCCACCGTGACCGGCAGCGACTTCAAGACCGCGAAGAACATGATCATCGACAGGCCGAGGACCATGATCGCGAGGAACAGGAACGCGAGCCAGCCGCGGGCATCGAGCGCCGCGAGCCGGCCGAAGGCGTCGGGTTCCACGGCCTGCACGATGGCGATGCCGACCGGTGTCGCCGTGATGTAGGTGTAGATCAGGACGTCGAGCTCGTCGAACGTGTCCATCAGACGCTTGCAGAAGACGTTGTAGAAGCACGCCCCGAGGCAGCCCACGAGCATCAGCAGGTTGCCCTTCATGAAGCGTGACGTAAGGAAGTCGGCATCCCGGAGGCTGTCCGCCGACATCACGAGCACACCCACCAGCCCGATGGCCAGGGCGACCAGTCGCAGGGGCGAAAGTCGTTCCCCGAGCATGAACGATGCCATCGCCGCGCTGAGCACGGGAATCAGCAGGTACAGGATCGAGCAGTTGGAGGCGCTGCCCACGACGCCGGCCCAGGTCATGCCCCCCATGCAGACGACCTGCCCCAGCCCCCCCGCGATGCCGAACCGCACCCAGTCCGCCGCGGTCGGCCGGGCCGTAGGATGCCTGCGGCTCCGATACAACAGCGGCACCATCAGCGGCGTGACGAGCAGGAACGGCAGAAACGCGATGGCGAACGGGCCGAGGAACGGTTCGACGTACTTGACGGCGATGAACTGCCCCGCCCAGATCACGTTCACCACGACGAGAACGCCGATCACCAGCAGCGGCCTGACGCGATCAGCCCGGCCCCGGGACGCGACAGCGCGGCCGTCCGACGCGATCATGCCCGATGCCCTCGGCCCGTTCGGGGCGGTGCTGTCCTTGAAGGTCACCGTCGGCTTGCCTCACGAGTACTCCCGGCCGCGCTCCGCTGCCCGATTCGTACCCGATCGGGCCCCTGCGGCCAAATGCCTGCCGCCGACTGGCGGCGTTAGACCGCGACTGGCCTACCCTGGTGATACTACCGAGAGCACGTAGTAGTTGACGTTTTTGGTGGTTGCGTCCGTGAGGGGTTGCCCTTGCCCAGCGAGCCGGCGTAGGTGGCCAGCGAAGCCCGGAGGGCGAGAGCGCAGGCACCTCCGAGTGAGCGGAGGGCATGGATGCCCGGAGCGAACGTCCGGCGAGCGGGCATGGGCAACCCCGAACCGTGCTAAAGCAAGTGTCAACTATTGGATGCTCCCGGTAGTAAAGACTGGATCGATATCATCGGGACGGGTCAGGAGTGCTCCGTCTCCCGGCGAACGGCTAAGTTGAGCAGCTCGCGACCAACCGGCTCACCATGCCGCCGGACGCTGTCGCGAGTCCGCTGCATCGCTTTGTTCTGGCTAATGCGTGACAGCGACTACCGCGATCGGACGTCGCGGCGGCAGGCGAACAACTTTTCTATCGCCGGCAGCATCTTGTCGCTGGGCATCTTTGACGATGTCATGGAGCCGGAACCCGAGTCGAGCAGCCAACCGCTCGCGGACCGCTCGCACTTCAGCAACGACCGGATCAGATTCCATCTTCGATCTCCAGCAATTCCTGCGGCGTGCAAATGACGGGGGGCTCCAACCCTATTCTACGACAAACGGATTCGATCCGCGGCCTGAGAGCAGGATTGGCGATATGCCGGCAATTCCAGGTTCTGCACTGCCTTAACTGGACGCGTCGCCTTAGTGCTCGCTGGAGCTGTCGCTGAGCAATCGGATTATCCGCCGCGCGAGAGGCTCCTTAATTTCACGATGGCGAGGCACTGGCTGGCATACACCTGTAGCCGGGTTGCGATACCAATCATGCCGCCCGCCATGCCGCACCAAGACGCAACCGCTGGCCTCAATTGACTTGATCAGATCGACACGCTTCATGGCATCACAAGCTCACCGACCTTGCGAGCGCCGGGAATATGACCGCCAGAGAGATCGAGGTAGAGATCCTTCAAATGCTCGATCAGGTCGGGCAAGCTCTCGCCTTGTGTCCAGTAATCCGGATATTCCTCAAGGTAGCCAAGCCACCAATCGCCATCTTGCCAGTGAACGTACTTGATCGTTTGCATGGGGCACCTCGTCACGCCTGAATGAAACCGTCAATCCAAGTGTATCGCCACGGCAACGTCTCACGCCAGCCGGAACCGCGATCCATGCGACTCTTCGCCACCGCAGCGCGAAACCGACGAACCGGTCTGACCGGGTTGGATTTCCTGTACCAGGGGATATGAGGGTTTAGGAACAGGGTGCCTCACCACAGGCCGCGTGTGCGGCTGGAGCCGAGGCCTTGGCCGAGGCGGAAGCCGCACACGCGGCGGCGAACCCGGCCGGGGTCAGGTAACCAAGCGAACTGTGGGGCCGCTGGGCGTTGTATTCGTCTCGCCAAGAGGCTGTGAGGGCCCGGGCATCCCGGACGCCCTCGAAGATCTCCATCGCCAGGAACTCATCGCGGAGCCGCCCGTGGAAGCTCTCGGCGTAGCCGTTCTCCCAAGGGCTCCCCGGCTCGATGTACAGCGTGCCAACGCCCACCTGTTTGAGCCAGCGACGTAGGGTCTGAGCGATAAACTCGGGCCCGTTGTCGCTGC
>JBIKKQ010000018.1:0-37274 GCA_044360305.1 Pirellulales bacterium | reverse complement strand
TGCGGCGGACCTTCTGCCCGAGCATGGCGGCGTCATACCAGGAGAAGGTGAGTTCCGGGTTGGCTGCGTGCCGGGCCATCGACCGCAGGACCGCGTCCTGGCTGTCGTCATCGAACAGGAACACGTACCGCTCGTTGCCCTTGACGAGCGCGATGACGTTGATGTCGCGAGAGGCCATGACGTTCCCCAGACGAGCGGCGGCCGCATGCGGGCCCGAAACCCACGTTTCTATCGGCCGCGGGGGCCGCCGGCCCGTACCCGCGGTCCGGCTTCCCCCCGGGTTTCCGTCATCGGGCCAATCGGCCGGCGCCGTCCCGGCGAACGGTCACCGGTCGCGGACTCTGGGGAGTCTGTGCCGACCCACCGGCCGTGGCGGACGGAGGCGGCGCGGCGGTCAGCGGAGATCGGCGAAGCCGCCAAGCCCGATCGGCTCGCGGCACCAGAACGGCTCGCCGTGCAGGGCGCCGATCATGCCGCCCCACCAGGCATCGGCCGTTGCGACCCGTTCCAGAACGGTCGGCCGGGCCGCGCCGGCGGGAAACTGGCTGGCATAGCAGGCCAGACTGGCCCGCTTCGCCTCCCAGGTCGCGGAGATGTCGACGATGAAGGCGGGCCGGCTCACCGTTCTCAGGTGCACGCAGGCATAGTGGAAGATCCGCTGCGGATGCCACGGGTCGCCCGGGAGGTCGCACTTCGTGAGCTTCGCCCAGAATCGCGCGCCGGTCACCAGCCGGGTGGCGGCCAGATGATCGGGGTGCGCGTCGATCCAGTGGGGGGCGAACAGCCAGCGTGGCCGGGTCCTGCGGATCACGCCCGCCAGCCGGGCCCGGGCGTCGAGCGTCGCCCGCAGTCGGCGGTTCGGCAGGCCGAGGTTCTCCCGCCATGAGACACCGAGTGCCGCCGAGGCGGCCGCCGTCTCCCGGGCCCGCGTCTCGACCGAGCCCAGCGGCGTCGGCTCGCCGTCGGTGAGGTCGAGGATGCCCACCGCGAGCCCGCGGGTGAGCATCAGCGCGACGGTGCCCCCCATGCCGAGTTCGGCATCGTCGGGATGCGGGGCGATGACGAGCGCGTCGAGCATGGCGTGGTCCTGAGGAAGCCGCGCCGGGGTGGCGATCCCGGTGGCCTTCGAGCATACTCCCCGGTCATCGGCCCGGCACGGGCCGCCGGTCCAGACTGACGGACCTGAAGCACCCGGGAACACGATCGATGGTGGCCACGACGCAGTCTGACGACAGCGAGCGACGGGAGTTCGCCATCGCCTGCGGGCATGCCCGGCGGGTGGCGGTGCTGGCCTCGGTGGAGGCCCTGCTCGACTGGGACGAGCAGACGACGATGCCCGGTCAGGGGGGGTAGCATCGGGCGGAGCAGTCGGCGGCGCTGGCCGCGATCGTGCATCGGGAACGGACCGATCCCGAGCACCGCGACCGGCTCGCCGCGCTGGCCGCCGGCCGGCTGGCCGTGGAGGGGACCCCGGCGGAGCGGGCGACGATCCGCCTGCTGGCGAAGGAGGCCGCCAAGCAGGCCCGGCTGCCGGAACGGCTCGTCGTCGAACTGGCCCGCACCAGGGTGGAGGCACAGCAGGCCTGGGCATCCGCCCGGGCCTCTTCCTGCTGGAAGACGCTGGAGCCCTGGCTGGAGCGAATGTTCGCCCTCAAGCGTGAGCAGGCGGCCTGCCAACTGCCCGATCTCGACCCCTACGACGCGTTGCTCGACGACTACGAGCCCGGCGGCCGCTGGCGCGAGATCGCCGCGGTGTTTGCTCGGCTGCGGGACCAGCTCGTGCCCTTCGTGCGGGCCTGCGTCGAGTCGCCGGTGCGACCCGACGACGCGGTGCTGCGCCGGCACTATTCGCGGGCCGCCCAGGAGCGGTTCGTCCGCGCGGTCGCGGAACGGATCGGCTTCGATTTCGCCCGCGGGCGGCTCGACACGACCGCCCACCCGTTCTGCTCGACGCTCGGTCCCGACGACTGCCGGATCACCACCCGCTGGGATGAACGCTGGCTGCCGACGGCTCTGTATGGCGTGCTCCACGAGGCCGGGCACGGGCTCTACGAGCAGGGGTTGGCTCGGGATTGGCACGGCCTGCCGCCAGGCGAGGCGACCTCGCTCGGCATCCACGAGTCGCAGTCGCGGCTGTGGGAGAATCTCGTCGGTCGCTCGCGGGCATTCTGGGACTGGTGCTTTCCGCTGGCGCGGGAGGCGTTCCCGCAGGCGTTGGCGTATGCCGATGCCCGTGTCATGCACGAGGCGACGCTCGCCGTCCGGCCGTCGCTGATCCGGGTCGAGGCGGACGAGGTGACCTACAACCTGCACGTCATGCTGCGGTTCGATCTGGAGCGGGCCGTGATCCACGGCGACCTGCCGGTGGCCGATCTCCCGGCCGCGTGGAACGAGCGGTTCGCCCGCGACTTCGGCCTGCGGCCGGAACGCGACGCCGACGGGGTGCTGCAGGACATCCACTGGAGCGCCGGACTCGTCGGCTACTTCCCGACCTACACCCTCGGCAACCTGTACGCGGCCCAGCTGATGGCCGCGGCCGAGCGACAGCTTCCCGGGCTCGACGCGCGGATCGCCCGCGGGGAGTTTGGCGACCTGCTCGACTGGCTGAGGCGGCACGTCCACGGGGTCGGCCGGGTGCTGGAGTCGGAGCCGCTCGTGGAGCAGGCCACGGGGGGTCCGGCGTCGGAGCGGTTTTTCCTCGACAACCTCCGGCGACGGTACGGGCCGGCCCACGGCCTGTGAGCAGAGGCCGGCGGGGCGTGTCGCGGCCCGGCTGGTGGCGGTGGTACACTCGTGGCATCAGGCCCGGTGAGCCGGGCAGGCAAGCGCACGCGACCGTCGGGAGGACACGGGCATGGTGGACGAGCACGACACGACCGGCAACGACGGCCCCGACCCCTGGGCGGAGATCGATTCGGCCGGCGGAGGCGCCACCGGCGACGGGTTTGACATCGACGCCTTCACCTTCGACGGTGAGGGGGAGCCGGCACCGGCAGGCGAACCGAATGTCGGCGACGAAGCGGCCGCCGAACAGCCATTCACGGACCAGCCGTTCGTCGAACAGCCGGCCACCGACGAGCCTTTCGCCGACCAGTCGGCCGGCGTGACGGCGCATGCGGCCGATGCTGCCGGCGGCGAGCAGCATGGGGACGGCGAGGAGAACGAACTGCTCGGCAGCGTCGCCTGGGATGATCCCGAGCCGGCGATGGAAGCGCTGGACCGGTCGGCGGAGCAATCGGCCGATTCGTTCGGTCTCGGCGAGTTCAGCGAATCGTCGGAGTCGGGCAGCGAGGCCGCGGTGGCACCTGTCGCGGCCGCCGCGGTCGCCGCCGCAGCCGTGGCGACGCGGGCCGCGACGCCGCGGCCGGCGAAGAGAAAAAAGAGCGGTGGCATCGGCCAGATGATCAGCATCGTGCTCGGTGGCGCGATGGCCATCCCGGTGACGCTGGGAATCCTCGTCTGGGGTTTCGGCAAGGACCCGTTCGGCACCACGAAGCACGTGCCCGACCAGTTGGCGTTCCTGCTGCCGGCGAAGTTCCAGCGCGGCGGCAGGGGGGGCGGCGAGGATTTGGGGCTTCCGATTCCGAAACAGCCCCGCGACCGCAGGCCGGTCAACGGCGCGGAACCGTCGCCCCCCGCGTCCGATCCGGTCGTCGAGCCCGCCGCGACCACGCCTTCCGGCGACGACCTTCCCGGCGTCGATCCGGCAGCGGATTCGCCGGAGCCGTTCGTCGATCCGCTCGACGCGCCTGCCATCGCGCCGCCGCCGGCGGTCGTGCCTCCGGCGCCGCCGGCGCTCGACACGACGGCGTTGCAGGACGCCATCGCCGCGGCCGAGGCAGCGGCCGAGGCGGTTCGCGACGTGACCGACCCGGCAGACCCGGCCCGCACGCCGCTGTTGATCGAGTGGTACAAGCGGCTCGCCGCCGTGGCCGAGCAGTTCGTGCTGCTCGAGCACGCCGCGGCCGACACCGGCCGGGCGCTTGCTGGCCCGCCCGAGGGATTCAAGGCGCTGCACGCGGCGATCGCGGCCCGCGCCGACCTGCGCGACGAACTCCCCAGGCTCGGCAGGATGTGGCTCACCGCATCGAACCGCAAGGGGGACGGCGTCGTGCTGCAGGCGACGTTCGAATCGGCCCGCAGGGCCGGCCCCTACTGGTCCACGCTGGCGACGTTGCAGTTGCCGAAGGGGAAGACGCGGCAGCTCGTCCTCGTGTCGCGCGGTGAACCCGCCGCCGTGGCGGGCGACCCGATCGTGGTCACCGGGGTGATCCTCGGCGATGGCGTGGTCTGGGCCGCCGACGTGCGCGGCATGGGGGCCGGAGATTCGGCCTCCGGATTCGGATTCTGAGTCGCCGAGCGATGGCCTGTTCATCGCCGGCGGGGGACGCGGAGGTCGGGCGGATGACGGCGGCCGCCATCGCCGCGGCCGTCGTCCAACGTCGGCTGACCGCCGCCGACGCGTTGGCGGCCTGTGTGGCGCGGCATCGCGAGACGCATGAGGTCCTCAACGCACTGGTCCAGCCGGACTTCGCGGCGGCCGGCGCGGAGGCGGCGGCCGTCGATGCCCACCCCGCGGGCCCGCTCGCCGGCGTGCCGGTGAGCGTCAAGGAATGCTTCGCCGTGCGCGGCCTGCGGACCACGCTCGGCATCCCCGGCAGGCGGGACGCGATCGACGACAGCGACGCGGGGATCGTAGTCCGGCTGCGGCGGGCGGGCGCGGTGATCGTCGGCAAGGCGAACGTCCCGCAGGCGATGTTTCTCCACGAGACCGACAATCCCGTCTGGGGCCGCACGAATCATCCCGCCGCCGCCGCCGACCGCGGACCGGGGGGCTCGAGTGGCGGCGACGCGGCCCTCGTCGCCGCGGGCGTCGTGCCGCTGGCCGTAGGCACCGACCTCGCGGGCAGCCTGCGCCAACCGGCCCACGCTTGCGGCATCGCGGCCCTCGTGCCCCGGACGACGGCGTTGGGTGAAGGGGGCGGGTACGACACGCTTCCCGGACTCCGAGCCGTCCGGCCGCGGGCGGGCTTTCTCGCCCGGACGGTCGCCGATCTCGGGCTCGCGGTCGAGGCCCTCGGCATCGAGGATGGGCCGGTGCCCGCCCGGCTTCGGGTCGGGTGGTGGGACGAGGCCGGACCGGTCGGGGCATCGGCGGCCGTCCGGCGCGCCGTGGCGGAGGCAGTCGGCCGCCTTCGCGATGCGGGGGCCGAGATCGTGCCCCTCGACGGCAGGCTGGCGGTGGAGGCCGCGTGGCTGCACCTCGCTATTCTCGGGGCCGACGGTGGCGCGGATATCCGCCGACTGCTCGGCGACTCCCGGCCGATCCCCGGCGTCGGCCGGCTCCTCCACCTGGCGCGGCTGCGGGGCATCGCCCGGCGCTGGCTGGCCGGGGTCGCCCGGATCGCGGGAAGCCGGATCGAGGCCGAGGCGCTGGTCCGGACGGGGCCGCGGTCAGCGGGGGAACTGGCGGCGCTGATCGCGGCCCGGGAGGATCTGCGGGGCCGGTTCACACGCCTCGTCTCCGGCTGCGATGCGGTCGTCTGCCCCGTGTCGGCGCTGCCGGCCCTGCGACACGGCAGTGCCGCCCGACTCGTACTCGCGGCGATGCCCTGCTTCCTCGCGAATCTGCTCGACCTCGCCGCGGGCGCGGTGCCGGTGACCGCGGTGCGGGCTGACGAGGAGGAGACGCGCGGCAGGTCGCGCGATCCGGTCCTCGTGGCCGCCGCTGACACGGACCGGGGCAGCCGGGGCCTGCCGGTCGGCGTCCAGGTGGTCGCGGTTCCCGGCGTCGGCGAGGAAGTCGTGCTCGCGGCACTGGCGGCAATCGAAGGGGCGACGGCGCACGGGTGAATCCGTCGTGGTCGAAGTCGCAGTCGTGCTCCGTCGCCGCGTTCGTAGCCGTCTGGCGCTGTGGCCGGCCGGTCACTTGCCGGCGCCGGGCGTGAGCAGATCTTCGAAGGTGCCGACGTCGTCTTCGCCGTCGGGCTTCTTCACGGGGGCGGGCGTGGCCGGGGGCTTGCCAGGCTGGCCGGCGTCCGCCGCCGGCGGCGCGATCGTGATCCGTGAGTTGGTCGCCGCCGTGACCGTGTCCACCATCGGCTGCAACGCTGAGTTGGGACGGGGCACGCTGCGGGCCGCATCCTGGGGCGCGGCCCAGGGAACCGGCGGCGGCGGCGCGGCATCGCCGGGCTCCTTCGGCGGCTCCGTCGCGGCCGTGGGATGGATCGGGACCCCCTCCAGGCTCACCGGCTTCTCCAGGCCGTCGACGAGAAACACGAGGCTTGCGAGCGTGGCGAACGCGGCCCCGTCGGGATGGACCGCACCCGACGGCATGACGTGGGGAAGACGCAGGGCGAGCAGCGACTCATACGGCAGCGGATCGGGCAGGTTGATCTTGCCCGGGCCGCGGTTGAGCGCGGCGTGCTGATCGTTGGCCGCACGGGCGATGTTCAGTGCTTCGAGAGCGGACGAAAGAAACTGGTTGCCGGGGCTCGACCACTGGCCGTTCTGGTCCTGGAGCACGACCAGCCGATAGGCGACCTGGCGGAACAGTCCGTCGGTGAGCCGTTCCTTGGCCGACGTCTTGTCGGTGAACAGGCCGCGGAACCCGGGCACGAGCCGGTACAGGCAGCCGGCCGGTCCCATCGGCAGGGCATCCACGTCGGCCGCCTTGGCGGGTGCCGGCACCGTCGCCGACTTCTTCAGGTCCGCGTGCGACACCGTCGTCGCCTGATAGACCCCCTGCCAGACCGGCGCGGTGGGCACGGCCGACTCCGCGAACCAGCGGGCGGCGATCCGTGTGGCCCGCTCGCGTGTCGCCTTCCGCGCCGGGTCGAGAATCTTGACGAGATCGGGGTCGGCCTCCGCCAGCCATTCGACCGCGGCCTGCGCCGCGACGCTCGCGCTGGCCGTCGCCGCATCGAACAGCGTGGGCGGCGCGTCGTCGGTGGTCACCAGTGCCACCGGGAAGCCGGTCTTGTCGAGGCTCTTGTTCGCCACCACCTGCACGAGGCCCGTCGGGCATCCGGCCTCGTCGAGGGTCTCGGCGAGCCGCTTCGCCGCCGCCTTGAGCACGGCATCGGTCTTGGAGGGCGGGTGGACCTTCTTACCCTTGATGGCGATCCGCTCGGTCTCCGCCGGCAGCATGCCCGCCCGCTGGGCCTCGGCGAGCGCGAATGTGGCGGCCTCGGTCGATTCGAGGTCGGTGACGAGCCACTGGAACGTGTTGAACGGCACCCCCGGGACGGTGTCGGTCTCGGCGATGCCCAGCGGGCCCTGGAGTTCCTTGAGCCGCATGCCGGCACGAAACACGTCGCGATGGGTTCGTTCGTAGGCGGTGGCGAGGGCACGCATCGCCTCGCCGGTGGCGACGATCTGCTTGGTCTGCACGGGGTTCGCCGTGGCGAGGAGTTTGGGAATGTTGACGTCGAGTTCCTCACGGACCTTCTGGTTGACGTTGAAGAGCCGTGCGAAATGGGCCGTGTTCGCGCAGACGGGACCCCAGAGGCCGTCGATCTTGCCCTCGCGGACCTGACCGTCGATGAGTTTGCCGACGAGCCGCTCCGCGATCGGCGCATGGGGCGACTCGGGGCCGAGGGCCGTGAACCCGGCCGCCATCCAGGCGACGTCGAACGTGCTGTCGGGCAGCCCCTTGAGCTGGTCCGCATGGGACGCGAGTGCCGCGGCGTGCTTCACGGTCGCCGGGTGCTTGGCCAGACCGGCCTTCGCGAGGACGTACAGCGCCATGCCGTTGAGGCCAGGCAGGTTCGGGGCCCAGGCCGCGGGCCCGCCCGGCTCGCGGACCGTCTTGGGCCGCTCGATCGTCTCCGTGCCGGAGGGGTCTGGCACGAGGTTTTCCACAGTCTTCGTGGTGGTGCCGACCTGCTTGCTCTTCACGACGACACGCTGCTTGACCTTCTGGAACCGTCCCGTCGGCTGGCCGCTCTCGATGATCGGCACGAGTTTCTCCACCTCGCCATACTCGTGCTCCCAGACCGGCTGCTGGACCGTCTGCGATACGCGTTTGGCGGGTATTTTCTCGATCTCCACAACCCGCGTGACCAGCGTCTGCGCCGGCGGGAAAGCGAGCCTGTGCGGGTTGCCCGGTGCCGTGATCCGGGCCACGAGGGCCGCGGCACCGTTGCCGACCGCCTGCCGGATCGCCGGCGCGAGCAGGGCGGTCGGAATCGCGTCGGCGGCGGGAGCGTTGGCGGTAGCCGCGGCCGGAGGTGCCGCCACACAGAGGCCATCGGCGATGAGCAACGAGGCGGCGACCGCGAGCACGGCCGGCGCCGCCGGGGCGGGAAATGGACGCATGATTCTGGACTCCCGGGTTGGTGTCCGAATTATACGGTACCCGCGCGAATTCCGGGATCGGCGGCCCCGTCAACCGCGCCGACCGTGCCGCACCCGTCCGGGCGCCGGTTCAGGAGCCGAGCCGGGCGGCGATGGCCCGCGCCATCCGATCGATCGGCAGCACCTCGCAGGCGGCGCCGGCCTCGATGGCGGCCTTGGGCATGCTCCAGACCACGCTCGTCGCCTCGTCCTGCGCGATCGTGTGCCAGCCCCGGTCGCGGAGCCGGCGCAGGCCGCGGGCGCCGTCCCGTCCCATGCCCGTGAGCAGCACCGCCGCGCCGGGCTGGGGGCAGTGGTCGGCGACGCTCTCGAAGAACACGTCCACGCTGGGGCGAAAGAAGACTTCGCGAGGCTCTTCGCGATACTCGAGCCGCGGGCCCCTGGCGAGCACGAGGTGATCGTTCGTCCCCGCCACCAGCGCGTCGCCGGCGACCGGTTGCTGACCATGCTCGGCGACGCGGACCGGCCGGCCCGTCCGGTCCCCCAGCCACTTGGCCAGCCCCTGAGCAAATGCCACATCCACGTGCTGCACGATCACTGTGGCCACGTTCCAGTCGTGCGGCAGGGGCAGCAGCAGGTCGGCCACGGCCTTCGGGCCCCCCGTCGAGGCGCCGACGACGAGCAGCCGCGGCGGCTGGACGGCGACTGTCGCGCGCGGCTGACGCCGGGTCTCGCCGGAGGCGCCCACCAGCTTGGCGATCACGCCGATCTTTTCGGCCAGGGCGCCGGCACCGCTGACCTCGCCCGCCGGGCCGAGCATCGGCGTGTCGACCGCGTCGAGGGCGCCGTACCCCATCGCGTCGTAGACGAGGGAGATGTTGCCGCTGACGGTGGCCGTGACGACGAGGATCGCGCACGGCGCCGTGGCCATGATCTGTCGCGTGGCCTGGGCCCCGTCGAGGTGCGGCATCAGCAGATCCATGAGGATCAGGTCGGGCCGGTCGCGCTTCGCCAGCGCCACCGCCTCGACGCCGTCGCCCGCCGTCCAGATCACCTCGTGGTCGGGGAGACTGTCCACGACGCGGCGCAGCGCCTCGCAGGCAGCCCTCATGTCGTTGACGATGCCGATCCTCATGGCTGCTGCTCCAGCGGCTCCCCGATCAGGTCGATGATCGTATCGACGAACGTCTCGTCGTGGAAACTGCTCTTCGTCAGGTAGCGGTTCGCCCCGGCGTCGAGGCCGCGGAGCCGGTCCTCCTCGCGGTCCTTGTACGACACGATCACGATCGGCACGTCGCGCCGGGCCGGGTCGGCCCGCACCAGCCCGACGAGGCCGATGCCGTCCATGCGCGGCATGTCGACGTCGGTGACGACGAGGTCGTAGGGGGCGGAGCGGATCGCGTTCCAGCCGTCCATCCCGTCGACTGCCACGTCCACGGCGAACCCGCGGGCCTGGAGCAGCTGCCGCTCCAGTTCCCGGACGGTGATCGAGTCGTCCACCACCAGCACCCGCTTCCGGCGCCGGGCCTGGTCGGCGATCCGCTCGAACTCCACCCGGGTCAACCGCCGGCCGAGGAGCACGTTGTCGATCGACCGCACCAGGTCCTCGACGTCCACGATCAGCACCGGGGCGCCGTTCTCGAGCAGCGACGCGCTGTTGACGTCGCGGACCTTGCCGAGCCGCGGGTCGAGCGGCCGGACCTCGAGGTCGCGCTCGCCGCGGAAGGCGTCCACGATCATGCCGAACTGCTGGCCGCGGTCGCTGATCACCACCACCGGCATCGGGTCGGCGGGCGGGCCGGCCTCGGCCTCGAGGATCTGGGCCGCCAGCACGAGGCCGATGGAGGCGCCGTCGCGGTCGAAGTACTGCCGCCCCTCGACGGTGCGGATGTCGGCCTGCGGGCAGTAGAGGATCTGGTCGATCCGCGTCAGCGGGAAGGCGTAGGGCTCGCCGCCGACGTCCACGAGCAGGGCGCGGATCACCGACATCGTGATCGGCAGCTGCAGCGTGAACACCGTCTGCCGACCGGGCTGCGTGGCGACGCGGACGCTGCCGCCGACCGCCTTGACCATGCTCTGCACCACGTCGAGGCCCACGCCGCGGCCGGAGATCTCCGTCACCTGGTCCTTGGTGGAGAAGCCGGGGAGGAAGAGGAACTCCAGCAGTTCCAGCTCCGAAAGCTGGTCTGCCACCTGCCGGGCCACCAGCCCGCGGGCGATCGCCCGGGCCCGGAGCCGCTCCGTGTCGATGCCCCGGCCGTCATCGGCGAGCGTGATGTGGAGCATGCCGGCCCGGTGCCGGGCTTCGAGCCGGACGGTCCCCTGGGCCGGCTTGCCGGCGGCGGCCCGTTCCGCGGGGGACTCGATGCCGTGGTCGATCGCGTTGCGGATCAGGTGGGAGAGCGGGGCCTCGAGCTTGTCGAGGATGTCGCGGTCCACGCCGGTCTGCCCGCCGTGGACCTCGAACCGCACCTGCCGGCCGAGCGTCCGGGCGAGGTCGCGGACGAGCCGCGGAAAGCCCTTGATTCCGTCCGCCAGCGGCCGCATCCGACTGACGATCACCTCGTGGTGCAGCCGGTTGGACAGGTCTTCGTTGCGCCGGGCGAAGGCCTCGAAGTCCTCGAGGTGCTCTCCCAGCCGGGCGAGGCCGGTCGCGGCCCGTTCGCGGATCCCCGTCAGCAGCGCGGCCAGCGTCGCGGGGACCGCGACGTCCGCCGCCTTGAGCTTCTCGTCGAACCCGGCGATCGCGTCGAGCAGGTCGGCCTCGGCACCGCGCAGCTGGAGCAGCGAATCGACGAACGGCCGGAGTTGCCGGGTCTCGACCAGGGACTCGCCCGCCAGGCCGACGAGCCGGGTCAGGCTCTCGGCCGAGACCCGCACGACCCGGTCGGCCGATTCCAGCGGCCGCTCCGCCTCGCGGTCGCGGGCCTCGGCGGCCGGGGCCTCGGTCGGGGCCGGCGAGGGAGCGGAGGGCGCAGCGGTCGGCTGCACCAGCGCTGCGTCCGGCGGCCCTGCGGGCTGGCCACCGGCCGCGGGCCGGGCGCCGTCCGGTGGCGGCACCGTGGCGGCCGATCCCCCCTCCGGCATCCGGGCGAGCCGGGCGACGACCGCGTCGGCCCGCGCCTCCCACGGGGCGTCGGGAGCGAGCGGATTCTCCGCGCGAGCGATCGACGCCAGGAAGTCGATCGCTTCGAGGAGCAGGTCGGCGTGTTCGGCCCGAACGTGGAACCGGCCCTTGCCGGCCGCCACGAACACGTCCTCGAGCGCGTGGGCCACGCGGACGGCGGCGTCGAGGCCGACGATCCGGGCGGCCCCCTTGAGCGAATGCGCGGCCCGCATCAGCGCCTCGATCGTCTTCGGGGAGCGGTCCAACTCCTCGATCGCGAGCACGCCCCCCGACAACACCGCGGTCTGGCTCTCCGCCTCGAGGCGAAACAGCTCCAGCATCGAGAGATTGCTCAGGTCTTCGCCCACGATGCCCGTCCTCTCCGGCGGCGCCCGGCGCCGCTGCCTGTCGTCATTCCGCCACGGCGGCCCGCAATGCGTCGAACATCCGCGGCTCGTCGATCAGGGCCACGGTCCGGTCCTGCCAGTCGAACAGCGCCGACGAGCAGCGCGACCCGGCCTGGCCCACGGTGCTCGGGACCGGCCGGAGGGCGGACCGCGGAATCCGCTGCACGCCGGCGACCTCGTCCACGCCCAGCACCCAGCGTTCCGCCCCCGTCTCGACGGCGCGTTCGACCACCAGCAGGCGGGCCGTCCCGGCGTCGGCTCCGGCGTCGGCGGGGCGGGCCGGCCCACCGGCGAGGCCGAGAAGGCCGTGGAGCGAGCCGCAGAGCTGGATCTGGCCGCGGATGTTCACCAGCCCGGCGAGAATCGGCCCGGCGCGATGGGGGAGGCGATGGAGGGCGCGGACGGGAGTCACTTCCACGAGGACCGGCGTCGAGATCGCCAGCCACTCCCCGGCCACCCGGAACAGGAGCACGCTGAGAGAGTCGGCGGCCGGCGGCGCGGACGGTTCCTCGAGGATCGCCCGCCAGTCGTCGAGGTAGCCCGCCGGTGCGGACCGTTCGAAGAACGTCCGGGCCGCCTCGGCGAGCACGGGGCAGTTCCGGCAGTGGATGGCCGTCGCCAGTTCGGGGCAGGAGCGGTCGCCGGCCACGCCGACGATCCGCCAGCACTCGGGCATCGGCTGCCGGACCTCGTCCGCTGCGCGGCGGTCGGCATGGTCGGGGGCGTGCGCCGTCATGGGCCGGCCTTTCTGGCGATCACCCGGCCGGCAGACTGCCGGTAGACCTCGGCCATCCGCAGGTCTCCGCGCTGCGTCGCCAGCAGCGCGAGCGCCAGCAACGCCTCCTCATGGTGGGCGTCGAGGTACAGCGTCTTGTGCAGGCAGCCCTCCGCCCGGTCGAGGTCGCCGACGGCCTGATGCAGCATGCCGAGGAGGAAGAACAGCTCGGCGGATGGCGGGAGGCGACCGCGGGCCTGCTCGCAGAGTTCGATCGCCTCCGTCTGCCGGCCGGCGTTGGCCAGAGCGCCGGCCGCGTGCAGCACCTGCGGCAGATCGTCGGCCTGCGGCGCGGCTGGCGGTGCTGTGGCGGCACCGGTCACCGCCGCGGGCCTGGCCGCCGGCGGCGCGACGGTCGCGACCGTGGCCGCCGGCCGCGGACCGCGACGCAGGGCGAACACGGAGATCGAGCCGGCGGGCAGCCATTCCCCCTTGAGGATCGGCGGCTCGGCCGCCCCGAGAAACAGGATCCCATCCGGCGCGAGCAGCCGATCGACGGTCTCCTCGACCCGGCGTCTGGCGTCCGCGGTCAGGTAGATGAGCAGGTTGCGGCAGAAGATCAGGTCGTAGGCCGGACGGCCGGCGCAGAAGTCGGGCTCGAGGACGTTGCCCCACGAGAACGAGACGCAGCCCCGGATCCGGTCGGCGATCACGCGCCTGCCGGCGACGGCCGCGAACCAGCGGTCCCGGAATGCGAGGTCGGCGGTGCGGAACGCGTTGGCCGAGTAGCTGCCCCGGGCCGCCCGGGCCAGCGCGGCATGGCTGACGTCGATGGCGTCGATCGTGAACCGGCCGGGCTCGAGCCCCGCGTCGAGCAGGGCCATGGCGACGGAATACGGCTCCTCGCCTCCGGCGCAGGGCACGCACAGGATCCGCACCGGTCCGCGGCCGGGGACCGCGGCCCGCGTGGTCGCCGCGTTGGCGACGAAGGAAAACACCTGGGCATCGCGGAAGAACCAGCTCTCGCCGACGACGACCTCCTCGACGAGCAGGTCACGTTCCGCCGGCGACCGGGCCACCAGGTCGGCGTAGGCGGCGGCATCCTCCGCGCCCACGGCCGCCATCCGGGTCTCGGCGGCGCGGCGCAGGGAGGGCAGGCCGATCGCCTCCGCGTCGAGCCCCAGCCAGCGGCGCAGGATCGGCTCGACGGCGGCTCCGGGATCGGTCGGTCGCGGCGGGGCGGTGTGCGGCGCGGACGTCATCGGGCGGCCTCCGCGGCGGCGGATGGAAACAGGCCCGCCGCGAGCGCGGCCGGCAGCAGCCGGTTGGCATCGATCACCTGGATCGTGCGACCGCGGATGCGGAGCAGCCTGCCGAGAAACCCGGCGTCGGGCAGGTCCGGCGCCGGGGCGACGATGTCGGCCTGCTCGCTGGCGCAGATCGAGATCACGTTCTCCGCCACCAGGCCGAGCAGGTCCGCCGGATGGCCGGGGGCGTCGGGGGACTGGAAATGGACGACGATCACCCGGGTGCTGAGCCGCTCCGCCGGAGCCGCGTCGGCGAGCCTGAGGCCGAGGTCGATCAGCGGCACCAGCCGGCCGCGATAGGTGAAAATGCCGCGCACGAAATCGGGCGTTCGCGGGATCGGCCGGGCGGGCACGAGCGGCAGCACCTCAACCACCTGTCGCGATTCGATCGCGTAGGTCTGGCCGGCGACGGTGAAGGTGAGGAGTTGCATGGCGTGGCGACGGGCTCGCGGTCGGGCCGTGGCGGGCCGGCCGCCCAGGCCTGGATTCAGATCGTGAACCGCGACACCTCCTCCTTCAGGTCTCCCACCGCCTCGCGCAGGTGCACGGTGGCGGTGTTGAAATCGTCGAGCGAGGACGCCGTCCGCGACGCCCCCTCGGCCAGCCGGATCATCGCCTCGCGAATCTGCTCCGCCCCCTGCGACTGGGCCCGCATCCCCTCGGTCACCTGCCCGAAACGGCCCGAAATGCCCTGCACGGCGGCGATGATCTCGCCCAGCTGGGTGGAGACCGCGCCGATCTCGCGGACGCCGGTCCGCACCTGCTCGGCGAATTTGTCCATCTCCATCACGCCCGCGGAGACGCTGTACTGCATCTCCTTGACCATGCGCTCGATGTCGAGCGAGGCCACGGCCGTCTGGTCGGCGAGGCGGCGGATCTCGCGGGCCACGACGAGGAACCCGAGCCCGTACTCCCCCGCCTTCTCCGCCTCGATGGCGGCGTTGATCGACAGCAGGTTCGTCTGGTCGGCCACCTTGGTGATCGTGGTCACGGCGAGGTTGATGTTCGCCGCCCGCTCGCTGATCACCGCCAGCTTGGCGCCGAATGACGACGTGCTGTCGGCGAGCTGCCGCATGCTGCCGTCCATCGCCTGGAGGTTGCCGCGGCCGTCGGCGGCCATGCGGCCGGTGTGGCCCGCCATGTCGTTGACCTCGGTCATCGTCCGCAGCAGTTCCTGGCTGGTGACGGAGATCTGCTTGACCGCGGCGACGGCCTCGCTCGTCGAGGCCCCGTAGTCGGCGATCACCTGCTGCTGCTCGGTGGCCGTCGCCTGGATGGCCGTGGCGGTGGAGATCAGGGCCACGCTCGACCGCTGAATCCGGCCGATCAGGCCGCGCAGGTCCCCGGTCATCCGCCGGATGGCGTCGAGCAGGGCGCCGGTCTCGTCGTCGCTGGTCGCGCGCACGTCGGCCCGCAGGTCGCCTCCCGCCACCTGCTTGGCGACCGCGACGGCGGTGCGGATCGGCGTGGAGATCGTCCGCGCGACCGCCAGGGCGGCGAGCGTCACGCCGACGATCGTGGCCAGCGACAGGCCGATGATCGCCCCACGCTGAAACCGCACGAGGCCGAACGCCTCGGCGGCGTCCTGCTTGGCGACGAGCCCCCAGCGCAGGCTGGGGAGGTAGCACCAGGCGGCGACCGACTCGCGGCCCCGGTAGTCGCGGACCGTGCCGTAGCCGCGCTCGCCGCTCGCCGCCCGCTGCGTCGCCAGGCCCTGCGGCTGCCCGAGCGGGATGCGCAGCCGGAACGCCGCGTCGGGCGCGTGCCGCAGCGGGGTGGTGACGAACACCTCGTCCCCCGCCAGCTGTCCGGCCACGAACTCCCCGGTGTCGCCGAGGCCGCTGGAGTCGGCGAGTGTCTGCCAGATCCACTCGGGGCTGATGCCCAGGGCGAGGACGCCGGTCACCCGGCCGCCGTCGAGCACGGGGCAGGTGACGAAGGCCAGCTGCCGGCCCCCCCGGCCGTACGGCTGGAAGCCGGCGAGGTCTGCCTGCAGGAGCATCCGCGACCGTTCGCACCCGGCGGCGAGGGCGGAGTCGGCCAGCCCGCCCGAGAGCAGTGACGAGCCGACCGGAATCGAGTCGTCGAGCGACAGCAGGACGCGGCCGCGGGTGTCGATGAGCAGCAGCTGGGCATAGCCGTAGGTCTTGGCCACGTAAGTGAAATAGGTGCGAAACTCGCCCCCCTCGCGGGCCAGACGGTCGCGGACGGCGGCCTCGGCTCCGGCATCGCCGGCTCCGGCGGCGCCGAGCTCGCGGACCGCCCGCACGAAGGTCGGCCCGCGCGAGAGCACGGCCGCATCGCGGACCCGCTCGGCCGCGTAGGCCTCGATGGCGTTGGCCTTCACGGCGACCGCCTGCACGAGGTTGTCTCGGACCGACTGCTCCAGCGCCGTCACGGCGATCCGGGCCGTGATCGCGGTGAGAATGGCGCAGGGGATCAGCGCGATGACGAGAAACCAGAACAACAGCCGGCCGGCGATCGACCGCTGCATCCGAGCCGTCGTGGCATCCGTGGCGCTGGTCGCGGTGCTCATCGTGCCGGTCCTCCGCCGGAGGGCTGGCCGGCGTTGCGGGCCGGGTTCACCCAGCGGCCACCCCACGACTGCTGCAGGTCGGCGACGAACCGCTCCCACTCCGAACGGGAGCGAGAGAGTGGGAACGGTACCGGGCGGACCGCGGCGGCCCGGTCGGCGCCGCTGGTCGGCCAGACGATGTCGAACTGCCCGTCCGGACGGATCCGGCCGATGAACACCGGCCGCCAGGCGTGCCGGGTCTCCGGATCGATGGCGATGATGCCTTCCGCGGCGTCGAGGCTCTGGTGCCGGAGGGCGTTGCGGACCTGCCGCACCTGGTCCGTGCCCGCCTCGCGAACCGCCTGGGCCCAGAGCTGGACGCTGCTGTAAGCGGTGGCTATCACGTCCGAGGTGACCCGGTCGCCGCCGTAGCGGGCCTTGAACCGGCGGACGAATCCGCGGTTCTTCTCCCGGTCCAGCGACTGGAAGTAGCACCAGGCGGCGTAGTGGCCCGCCATGTCCTCGGCGACACTGCCGCGGAGTTCGTCCTCGGCCATGGAGAACGTGACCAGCGGCGTCCGCTCGGGGCGGACGTCGGCCGCCCGCAGGGCACGGGCGAGGGCGGCCGCGGAGTCGCCCACGACCGCGCTCAGGATGACGTCCGGCTTCGCGGCCACGATCCGTCGGACGACCTCGTCGAGATCCAGGCTGCCGAACGGAACGTAGGTCTCGCCCACCACTTCGGCGCCGAATCCGCGGATCTGGTCGGTGGCGATGGCGTTGACGCAGTGGGGCCAGATGTAGTCCGAGCCGACGAGGAAGAACCGGCGGGCGTCGAGCGTGTCGTGGCACCACTGGACGGCGGGGGTGATCTGCTGGTTCGGCGCCGCCCCCGTGTAGACGACGTTCGGGGACTGCTCCATCCCCTCGTAGGCCATCGGGTAGACGAGCAGGTGGTCGGCCTTCTCGACGACGGGCAGGACGCTCTTGCGGCTGGCGCTCGTCCAGCAGCCGAAGATCACCGACACGCCATGGTCTCGGATCAGCGCCTCCGCCTGGCGGGCGAAGGTGGGCCCGTCGGAGCCGCCGTCGGCCACGACCCAGCGGACCCGCCGGCCGAGCAGGCCGCCGGCGGCGTTGATCTCCTCCAGCGCCAGCACCTCGGCGTCGATCATCGATCGTTCACTGATCGCCATCGGCCCGGTCTGCGAGTGCAACAGCCCGACGACGATCGGCCGCCGGTCGATGACGAGCCACTCGACGAGCAGCCAGCCGAGGGCCAGCGCGGCGGCGACGCCAGCCACGAGCAGCCAGCGCCGCAGGCGACCGGGGGCCGGAATGGGTACGCCCGGGGTGTCAGCGGCGGACGGAACCTGGTGGTGCATGACGGGAAAACCGACGGGAGCCGGCGCCGGGGCCGGGGAGCCGCGACGGCGCACGGCCGGACACTGCAATCTTTGCCCATCTTTCCCGTCCGGGCGACCGCTCGTGCGCGGAAAAACCGGAAAACCGGCGCCGGCAGCATCCGTCTGCCGGAGGGAGCGGGCGGGAAGAGCCTGCCGGTCGCTCGCCTTTTTCCCGATTTTCAGGTATACGAACATCCGGAGAAAAAATGGTCGGCGTTGCCGGTGGAGCGGGGTTGGCTCCGGGCGGGCGGTGGCAGACGGGGCGTTTCGCCCGTGGCCGCAGGGAAATTCGACGATGGCGTCCATGACGAAAACCCTGTCCGCGGCGTCGGCGATCCGACGGATCGCCGGGGTGTCCGCCTGGGCGGACCAGGTCCGCCGATCGATCGAACTCGTCGCGGCCCGCAATTCCAGCGTGCTCATCATGGGCCCGAGCGGCACCGGCAAGGAACTGATCGCGCGGGCGATCCACGCCTGCAGCGGCAGGGCGACGAAGCCCTTCATTCCCGTCGACTGCGCCGTCACGACCGGTACGCTGTTCGCGAGCCACATGTTCGGCCACCTCAAGGGGTCGTTCACGGGCGCCACGTCCTCCACGCTGGGCTGCTTCAGGGCCGCCGACGGCGGGACGATCTTCCTCGACGAGATCGGGGAGATGGAGCTGGAGCTCCAGGCCAAGCTGCTCCGGGTGCTGCAGCAGCGGACGGTGGTGCCGGTCGGCAGCCACCAGGAGATCCCCGTCGATGTCCGCGTGCTCGCGGCGACGAACCGGGATCTGTCGCACGAGGTCGGGGCGGGGCGGTTTCGCGAGGACCTGTTCTACCGGCTCAACGTCGTGGCCATCCAGACGCTGCCGCTGCGCGACCGGGTGGAGGACATCCCGGTGCTGGCGGAGCGGTATCTGGCCGAACTCGCGGCCCGGCACGGCATGCCGCTCTGCAGCCTGTCGGCCGCGGCCATCGGCGTCCTCCAGTCCTACCAGTGGCCGGGCAACGTCCGCGAACTGGAAAACGTTCTCGAGCGGGCCGTGATGTTCTCCTCCGGAGACGAGATCGATCCCGATTCGCTCACCGGCTTGATGGGCAACGGCATGGCGGCGCGGCCCATGACCGGAGCCCCCGCACCGCTCGTCGCGGCCGCCAGCCGGGGCGTGGTCTCGCCGACGGCGTTGCCCGGCGTCTACCGGGTCGAGCCGCAGATTCATCCGCCCCGGCAGCCGGCGGCCGACGGCGGCGGGCCGGACGCGGTGCCGCTTGCGGATGATCCACAGTCCTGGCCCACGCTCGCCGACGTCGAGCGGCTGCACCTCGAACGCACGCTGGCGGCCACCATGCACAACAAGTCGCAGGCGGCGAAGATGCTCGGCATCGACCGTTCGGTGCTGCGCCGGAAACTGCAGCGCTACGGCCTCGACGGCGCGGCCGACCGCGGCGACGGCGACGAGGAGTGAGCCGGCTTCAGCCGGCCCGGGCCCGCACGGCGGGAACGGCCGGTTCCTCGTCCGGCACGCGGAGCCGGAGAGTCGCGGCCGGCGGTGCCCGGCGTTCCTGGGCGAAGCCCCGGCTGCCGCCGGAGAGGAAGGCGTGCAGGTGGGCGACGGTCGGCGAGGAGAACTCGGCCCGCAGCGCCTCGAGCACCTCGCGCCACGGCAGGCCCCGCCGGTAGATCACACGGTAGGCGGCCTTCAGGTCGGCGACCTCCTCGGACGCGTGCCCGGAACGCCGCAGCCCGACCACGTTGAGGCCGACGATGCAACCGCTCTGGCCGTCGAGGAGCATGAAGGGGGGAACGTCCTGCACGACGCGGGCATGCCCGCCCACCATCGCCAGCCGGCCGATGCGGCAAAACTGGTGGACGGCCACGGCACCGGAGACGAACGCCCGGTCCTCCACGGTGACGTGCCCGCCGAGCAGCGCCGCGTTGGCGAAGATGCAGTTGTTGCCGACCATCGAGTCGTGGCCGAAGTGGCTGGCCGCCATGGCGTAGTTGTGGCTGCCGATCGTCGTCGCGGTGCCCGGCTTGAGTGCCCGGTGGACGGTGACGTGTTCCCGGAAGCAGTTGTGGTCGCCAATCACCACCCGGCCCACCTCGCGGGGGCGGGCGACGTGCTGGGGTGCGCCGCCGACCACGCAGTGCTCGCCGAACTCGTTGTGGCAGCCGGCCATGACGCCGGACTTGATCGTCGCCCCACTGGCGACCGTGCAGAAGTCGCCGAGTTCGACGTCGGCCTCGATGGTGGCGAACGGGCCGACGGTCACCCCGACCCCGAGCCGCGCCCCGGGACTCACCGCTGCCAACGCGTGGATGCTCACGAATGTGCCTTTCCGGGGAGGAAGATCGCCGGCCGGCCCGCCGGCCCGGTCGGGTTATCGGCTCCGGGTCCATCCCGATTCAATCCCACTTCCCCGGCCGGGTGACATTCGCCGTCGCCCACGCGGCCCCCCAGGTCGTGGCATCCCGCCCGGATTGCCCGGCCTCGCGCGAATCCGCGGCGCCGCTGGCGGCCGCCCCGGGGCGGCTACACTGGAAGCGACGCAAACCGGACGTTCCGGCCAAATGGATTCATCGCGGTGGCGGACATCATCATGCTGACACGGGAAGAACGGTACGAGCAGGCGGAGTCGCTGAAAAACCAGGGGCAGCTTCCGGAGGCCGTCGCGGAACTGGAACGGCTGGTGGCCGACCACGCCGATTTCGCCCTCGCGCATTCCGCCCTCGCCGCGTGGTGCACGCGCCTGGAGCGGCACGAGGATGCCGTGCGGCACGCTCGCCGGGTGTGCGAACTGGAGCCCCGCGACCCGTTCAGCTTCACTGCCCTGAGCGTCGCCTGCATGCGCGGCGGCCGGATCGCGGAGGCGGAGGAGGCCCTGGCCCGGTCGCGGATGCTGCAGGCCGGGGGCTGATGCCGGCCGGCGAGACGGCTGCTCGTCAGGCCGCCGCGGCCGACTCGAGCGCGGCGGTGAGCCGCTCGAGACGCTGTCGGTCGGCGGCGGAAAGCCGGACGGATCCCAGCCGCTTCTTCTTCGCCTGTTGGAACACCTGGCGGGCGGCCTCGGTGTTGCCGGCCTCGAGTTCCGCATATGCCAAGTGCAGCAGCTTGGCGGGCGTCGGCTCGCAGGTCGCCTCACGCAGATCCTCGAGGGCGCGGGCCGTGTCGCCGGCGGCCAGGTGCACCAGCCCGCGGGTATCGAGCAGGTCGGGCTGCGGGCCGAGTTCCTCGATGGCCCCGTCGATGAGCTTCTGCGCCTCGGTCGCGGTGGCGGGCGAGGCCAGATGGAAGGCGAGGTTGTTGGCGACGACGGCCCGCAGCTGCGCCGGCACGTCCTTGCGGGCGAGCACCTCGCGATAGATGCCCTCCATCTCCTCCGGCCGCCCCTCGATCTCGCGAAGCTCCGCCAGCATCAGGCCGAGCATGGCGGAGCCCGGATCCTCGCGCCGAGCCTTGGTCAGCCAGCCGTCGAGCCGCGCTGCATGGCTGCCCGGATCCTCCTGGCTGCGGACCACGTCGAATCCGGCCTGCATCAGCCGCTCCAGCGACAGGGAGTCCCAGTGCTTCTCCAGCAGCGCCAGGGCCTCGGCGGGCTGCTTCTGCCGGCCGAGAAAACCCACCTTGACGAGGATCGCGTCGGCCCCGTCCTCCGGCAGCCGGGAGATGATCCGGTCCGCCGCCTTGGCGAAGCCCAGTTCCTCGAGGAGTTTGGCGATGCCGACGGCCTGGTCGCGGGGGAGCGAATCGAGCTCGCCCGAGGCGAGCAGGAGGCGGCCCGCTGCCACCGCGGCCTCGCGGTCGTTCCGGGCCAGGGCGATGCGGGCCTCGAGGGCGTGCGTCGACGGGGATTCGGGGAGCCTTTTTTTCAGCAGCCGCAGCCAGGTGCGGGCCGCGGATATGTCGTCGTGGGCGATCAGTTTCTCGATCAGCAACGCGAGAATCGCCGGGGGGACTTCGGCCGCGGAGCAGATCGAGATAAGGCCGTCACGGCACGCCTCCCAGCGACCGGTCTTCTCCTGCAGTTCGGCCATTTGCAGCCGCTCGAGCATCGTCAGCGGGCGTTGGCCCGAGATCGTGTCGAACAGGTCGATCGCTTGCCGCCAGCAGACGGGCTCGCTCCGCCGGGCGAGCAGCTTGACCTGTAGCGACACGTCCTCCGGCGGCAGCCGGCCCGAGACGTCGCGATTCTCGCCGACCAGGGCGACCGCCTGCTGCAACGCGCGGAAATTCCCGCGCTCGGCGAGCAGTTCGGCGAGCGTCCTCCGGGCCCAGATCTTCGTCGGCTGCCCCTCCTTGGCCGCGTCGATGATCTGCTGCAACGGCTCGCGGGCCTCCGTGAGCTGGCCGCGCCGGAGGAGGAAGGCGGCGAGGTTGCGTTTCACCTCGACGTCGTTTGGCGCTGCGGCGACCGCCGCCCGGTAATGCTGCTCCGCCTCCGGCAGTCGGCCGAGCATCTCGCACCCTTGGGCGAGGCAGGCGGTGCGTTGCGGCTCGCCGAGGGCGGCCGCGGCCCGGTCGAGCGTCACCTCGGCGGCTTTTCCAGAGCCGGTGGCGAGCTGGTGGCCGAGCATCGTCAGCCAAGTCTCCACCCGATCGGGACCGGCCTCGACGGCCTTCTCGAAGGTCCTGCCCGCCTGCTCGCGCCGGCCCGCCCGGTCGAGCAGCTGGCCGAGCCAGAGCAGTTCCTGCGGGTTCCGCGAGTTCGCGGCCACGCTCCGCTCGGCGAGCGTTACCGCCTCGTCCAGTTTCCCCGACCGGAGTTCCATTTCCGCCGACAGTCGCTCAAAGCCGGCACCCCCCTCGGAACCGAGCGACGCGAGCACCTGCTGGGCCTCATCGATGCGGTTGAGACCGTACAGCAGGGAGACGAGGTGTCGCACGACCCGGGGGCTGACGCTGCCCAACTTCATCGCCCGCTGCAGGCGTTCGATGGCGGCCGGAAGGTCGTTCTTCAGCCCGGCGATCTCGGCGAACAGCACCTGGATCGGGTTCCAGCCCGGACGCTGGTTCTCGGCCTCCGTCAGGAGTGCCTGGGCCGCCGCGATCGCCTCGTTCTCCTCCGCCGAGAGTGCGGCTGCCCGCTCCGTGTCCCGCTGCCGTTTGTCCAAGGCGGTCCGCACCTTCATCACCGTGATGGCGGCGCGGGCGAACATGGTCTGGGCCGCCTTGTTGCCGCCGATCCGCTCGATCTCGTGCAGCGATTCCTCCGCCCGGGCGACGTCGCCCGCCTCGAGGGCCGCCTCGAGCCGTGACACATGCAGCCGCAGGTCGTCGGGCGTCCTGGCGACCGCCAGCTTCCAGAGCCGCTCCGCCTCCTCCAGTCCTCCGCTCGCCCGGCGCATCGAGGCGAGCGTGGTGAGGACGCGGGCGCCCTCCTCGGCCGACAACTGGCCGGCGCGATCCTCGATCAGACGAAACGACCGATCGCTGGCCTCGGGGCCTTCGGCCAGCGAGACCGACGCCTCGAGGAGCATCATGCCGGCTGTCCCCGCGATTTCTTCGGGCACGCGGTCGAGCACGGTGCGGGCGGCCACCGCGCCGCCGCTCCTGAGCATCAACGAGGCCAGCGACATCCAGAGCTGTGCGGTGCCGGGGTCGTTCGTCAACGCCCGCTCCAGCGTCTCCATGGCCGCCGGTATTTCCCCCTTGTTCACCAGCACTTCGGACCGCAGCATCGCGGCCTGCGTCGGGGTTACGTTCGGCGAGGCTTGCAGCATGTCGATCAGCCCGTCGATCCGCGACCAGTCCCGCTTGTCCACGGGCAGCTGTCGCTGGGCCGACATGCGCAGCTGCAAAAGCGGCAGCCAGATCTGGGGGATTCCGGACAGGCGATCGGGGGCCACCCGGGCAGCGATCGACTCGAATTCCGCCAGCGCCTCCGCGGACCGGCCGGCCGCTGCCATGGCCGCAGCGGCGCCGATCCGAGGCTCGATGGCCATCGGCACCTGGCTGAGGACGCGTTGATTGGCGGCGAGTTGGGCGTCGTGCTCCCCGAGTTGCTCGTAGCATTGGCCGAGATGGAAGTCGACCTTCTGCAGCATGTCCGGGTTGTCTCCAAACCGGGCCCGAGCCTGCTCCAGGAGCTGCTTGGCCGCCAGCCACTGTCGTGTGGAGATCTTGAGCCGGGCTTCCATCAGGAGGAGCAGGGGATGGTTCGGATCGAGCGCCTCCCGAAGGCTGTCGATCGCCGCCGTGGCGCCCGCGAGATCCTGCTGCAGGAAGCAGGTCTCGGCAAGCATGAGCAGCATGGTCGGACGGCCCGGCGCCGCCGCCAATCCCTCGCGCAGCAGCTTTTCCGCCTCTGCATACTGTTTCGACTCGAAGAAGATCGTCGCCTGCAGGCGGTAGCCCCGCTCGTCATCCGGGAACAGTTCCCGGCAGCGGGCCGCCACCTCCGTGGCCCGCGGCATATCCCGGACGGAGAGCAGCATGTCGAGGAGCGAGAAAAGTGCCTGCCGGTTCTTCGGATCGATCTCCAGGGCGCGTTCGACCGCCTCGCGTGCCGCGGCCTGGTCGTTTTGACCCCGGCGCCAGTTCGACAGCGCCAGCCAGGCATCGGGCTTCTCGCCGTGGATCTTGATCATCTGCTCGATCACGACGCCGGCGGCCTCCTTGTCGTCGATTTTTTCGAGCAACTGGGCGAGCGTCGTGAAGCCATCGGCCGGCGCCGCCCGGCTGCGGGCGTCGTCGAACTCGCGGGTTTCCCGATCGAACCCGACCAGAGCCGTCGCCCGGTCCGTCGCCTGGACGAACTCGCCGGTGCCCGCCAAGGCGGTCACGAGCATCAGTTGGATGACCTGCGGATCGCCGATGTTCTCCGGATCCCAGGTGGGCGCGGAGGACGGATCGTCAGTGGCGTCTGCCGGCAAAGGGTGCTTCGTCGCGAGGAATTCGAGGTGCTCCCTGGCATGTCCGGGCTGGCCGACGATCATTTGAAAACGGGCCACCTGACCGCGCAACTCGTCGTTGTCGGGGTTCCTGCGGATTGCGGCCTCGGCGAGGTTGAACACCCTGCCGACGTCCTGCCGGCCGAGTTCGCCGACCCGGGCCCGCTTTAGCGTCAGGTCGGCGAGTTTGGCCACGGCCCGGTCATCATCGGGGCGAATGCTGAGGTAGCGCTCGAGGAGCACGATCGCGTCCAGTGGCCGCTTCTCCTCCACCGCAGTGTCGGCGAGTTTCACGAGGCTGCCCGAGTTGCGCCAGCGTTGCAGCCGCCAGACGCCGAACGCGGTCAGCGCGAGCGCGATGCCTGCGAGGGACAGCACGAGGAACAGACGAACGTTGAAACGCTTCACGGCGACGAGGACTCCTCGACGAGACGGCGGTGCGGTGCCCGGATTTCCAGGCCCCCGCATTCTACCAGTCGTGTCCGCCGGAGCCGCAAATTTGGGCCTTCGCGGCTCCAGATCGGGGGATTGGGTGGACGATACCTGTCGTGACGGTCGTGCCGTTCCCGGAAATCGTATGGGGCGGCGGGCACGATCAGGATTCGCTTCGGGGGAGAGGGATGACACGCGCACTTAAAAAATGGCGGCGGACGCTGAACCGCCATGCCCGGGCCCTGCTGGCTCTCGTTGCGGTCGGCCCGGCGGGCATGCACGCGGCTGGCGGTGAGGAATCGCGGCCGGCTCAGGCAGGGCCGCGGCGCACCGTCGTCGATCCCGCCGTCGTCCCGGCCGGAGGCTGCCGAGGCTGCAACGCGGCGTCGTGTCGCGGATGCCGGGCCAGGCACGGTGGACACCATGCCGGCTGCCGTGACGGTGCCTGCCATCCACACTGCCCCGTGCGGCCGCAGGAGTTCGGCTTCTACGGCACGCAATGGCGCCGTTGGCCGGACGGCCGGGTCATGCCGGTCGCCAACCAGGAGGCCGTGACCCCGGTGAAGCCACCACGATCCCAGGTGCCGCGCAGCGAGGACGAGTCGCCGCGCATGCCCGAGGAGCCGGCCGCAACGGAGCCGGAGGGCCAGTCTGAGAGCCGGGAGAAGGCACCGGCCGACGGATCGCAGCCGGCGACGAGGTCCGACGCGACCACCGACCCGCCCCGGGGTGATCTCATTCCGCGCGGTGAGTCGGAGCCGGTCGTGCCGGCGAAACTGCCGGCGCAGCCGCGGTTGTTGCCGCAGTCACTGCGCGGCGTGCCCCCCCCGGCGATCGCCCCATGGCGCCCGTTTCCCGACGCGCGGCCGGTGGACGGGGCCCGGACCATCGTCGCAGCACCCGCAGACGATGCCATCGGCGGCCTGCACGATGCCGTCGCGCCCGAGCCCGCGTCTCGGGTCGTGGCCGCGGCCGCCGAGACGGAGGACCAAGAATTCGACGAGTCTTCCACCGGGCCGGCCCGCCGTCGGTTCGTCGCCCGCCGGTTGCCATCGACCGGCGGCCCGGCCGCGGCCGAGGATCGCGGGCCCGGCCGGTAGCCGGACGGGCCGGATTGCGAGAGGCGGGATTCGAACCCGCACGCCTTGCGGCACTGGAACCTAAATCCAGCGCGTCTGCCAGTTTCGCCACTCTCGCGTCTGCCGCCGGCCGGCAACGAGTGTAGCGGGCCCGAGCCGGCAGGTTGTTGCGATCATGGGTCGTGCCGCGTCGTGCCGTCGAATCGCGCGCCGGCCTCTCCGCTGGCATCCGTGGCTCGCGACCGGGGGCCGGGTGGCGGTTCTTCGGCGACGGAGTCATCGAGGAATCGGCCGAGGTTGCCCGCCCCGTCGGGGCCGCGTTCCGGCCACGACGCCAGCAGTTGCTCGAACCTTGATGCCGCGGCCGGCGCGGCGTCCCGGATCACGAAGCGGATCTCGATCTCCACAACCCGGGCGTCCGGCCCGTGCCGGGAATTCCAATCGCGGACCAGCGCCGCGGCCACGTGTCCGGCCAGCGGCCTGTAGCGAGCCGCCGGCAGCATCCAGACCAGTTTGTGCCAGCGATGGTGGGGCAGGGAGCCGCACCCGCCCCGGGGTTCGTCCGCGTCCAGCACCGCGCCGTGGCGCAGCAGGTCGACCCGGCGACCGTCGGCGAGCAGCGCGGGACCGTAGACCCACTGCTCCGTCGGGTAGACGACGCCGAACATACCCCATTCCTGCGTCAGCCCGCAGAGGTTGAGCGGCGCGGCGATGGCCTGCGGCAGCCGCCCCCAGCGGGCCGGCGCCAGACCGTGGACGACCGCCACGGAGGCGAGCGCGAACAGGAACGCGCAGGCCGCGGATGCCGGCCAGGCAAGTCGGCCAGGCGCCGGTCTCGTCCCCGGATCGAAGCCGCCGCCAGCGGCCCCGGTCGACGCCGGCCGGTCGGCAATGCGGACCAGCGACTGCCAGGCGGCACCGGGGATCAGCGCCAGCCAGGCGGCGATGCCGATCGCGGCGAACAGGCCGACCGACATGGTCACCTGGATGGCCAGATGGAACAGGACGAAGACGCCGGCGATCGCGAGCCGGATCCGGGGCCGGGGAACGAGCAGGTAGAGCAGCGGAAGCACGATCTCCATGCCGAGCACGCTCCACGTCAGCGGTCGCGCCAGCCAGGCTGTCCCGGCGATCCACATGCCGAACGCCGTGCCATGGTCGTGCACCGACAACGCGCGTCGCACCGCCTCGCCCGACAGCCAGCTGTCGTTCCACTTCGCCAGTCCGGCGGTCAGGTAGACGACGAGCACCTGGAGCATCAGGGCCGCCGATGCCACCGAAGAAATGGACCGCTCTTCGACCGCTGCCGGGCCGCCGGCAGCCGTGCTGCCTGCCCGGCGTTTCCACCGGTCGGCCGACCAGGCCGCGCCCAGCGGAAGGAACATCGACCAGAAGAGCAGCGCTCCGAGCCAGGCGTCGCCCGCGTTCGTCGCGGGCAGCGTGCGCCGCACCACGCTCAGTTGGGCGGCCCAGGCCGCGATCGTGGCGGCCCGGGTTTTCCAGCCGCATGCCAGGCAGCCGCCGGCGAGGCCCTGCACGGCGAGCACCAGACCGCCCCACCACGCCGCGTCCACGAGGAACGCCGCCGACCAGATCGAGGGGGCCGAGTTCCATGTCTGCCGCAACGTCGCCGGGGGGAAGAATCCGTCGGGCGCGAACATCAGGCCGAAGTCGCGTGTCCGAAGCAGGGCATCGACGACGAGGATCGTCCCGACGGCGATCCGGAAGGCCGCCAGACTCCGCAGGTCGAGGGCGAACCGGCTGCGAAACCAGGTCCGCAGCCGGCCCGGCACGCCACTGGCCTGCACGGCGACGCGTCGCTGCCAGGGTGGTTTCATGGGCGGCTCCGGGGCGTTTCTTGAAGGAAACGCGCCGCAAATCTACAACAACCGGCCTTCCGCCCGCCTCCCCAGTTGCCCGCGCCTGCCGCTCCCGGCCGGACCGGCACCGTGCCGGGGCGCCGAGTCGGCGACCGGCGGGCACCGGACAGCAAAAGGAGTCGATGCGATGCACGTTCCCCTGGTGGTTCTCGGCGGTGGTCCCGGTGGCTACGCGGCCGCGTTCCTCGCGGCCGATCTCGGCATGGAGGTCGCAGTCGTCGAACGCGACGAGCGTCTCGGGGGCACCTGCCTGCTCCGCGGCTGCATTCCCTCCAAGGCCCTGCTTCACGTGGGCCGGGTGCTGGCCGAGGCCCGGGAGCTGACCGACTGGGGGCTGCAGTTTGGCAAGCCGACGCTGCAGCTTGACGCCCTGCGGGCCCGCAAGGACAAGGTGATCGGCACGCTGACCGGCGGTCTGGCAACGCTGGCGCGGCGCCGGAACGTGAAGATCATCCGGGGCAACGCCCGGTTCACCGGCTCCGGGGCGCTGGAGGTGTCGCCCGTCGAGCCCGGTGCGGCGTCACAGACTGTGACCTTCGACCACTGCATCCTCGCCAGCGGCTCGCGGCCGGCACGGATTCCCGCCTTCGACATCGGCAGCAGCCGGGTGATGGATTCGACGGCGGCGCTCGAACTCCCCGAGATTCCCGCGTCGCTGCTGGTGGTGGGGGGGGGATACATCGGCCTGGAGATGGGCACCGTGTACGCCGAACTCGGCGCCAAGGTGTCGGTCGTCGAGCTGACCGACGGGCTCCTGCCGGGTGCCGATCGGGACCTCGTCAAACCGCTCCAGCAGCGGCTCGAGAAGCTGTTCGAGAAAATCCACCTGCGGACGAAGGTGGTGAAACTCGAGGACACAGGCGTGGCCGTCCGCGTCCACTTCGAAGGGCCCGAGGGGGCGACGGCGCGGGAGTTCTCGCGGGTGCTCGTGGCGGTTGGCCGCCGGCCGAACTCCGACGGCATCGGGCTGGAGAACACTGGCGTCAAGGTCGATGCCAAGGGGTTCGTCGAGGTCGATGGCCGGCAGTGGACGGCCGATCCGCGGATCCTCGCGATCGGCGACGTCTGTGGCGAGCCGATGCTCGCCCACCGGGCGAGCCACCAGGGCAAGGTCGCCGTGGAGTCGCTGCACGGGGAACCAGCGCTATTCGCGCCGCGGGCGATCCCGGCGGTGGTGTTCACCGATCCCGAGATCGCCTGGGCTGGGCTCACCGAGCAGGAGGCGACGGCTGCGGGACGAGCCGTGGAGATCAGCCGCTATCCGTGGGCGGCCAGCGGCCGTGCCCAGGCGCTCGGCCGCACCGACGGCCTGACGAAAATCCTCGTCGATCCGGAGACCGACACGGTCCTCGGGGTCGGGATCGTCGGCGCGGGGGCGGGTGAACTCGTCGCCGAGGGCGTGCTCGCCATCGAGATGGGCTGCTCGGCCCGCGACCTGATGGAGTCGATCCATCCGCACCCCACGCTCGGGGAAACCGTGGCGTTTTCCGCCGAGAACTACTTCGGTCTGGCCACGGAGATCTACCGTCCCCGCACCGACGCCGCCCGGCCCTGAGCGGCCTCGCGACCGTTGCCGACGCCGACGTAGAACGGCCTTTACGGGGTTCCGACCCGGCGGAATAATGGCCGCCGACTCAACGCCCCACCCCGGAGCCCCTCCATGGCCAGCCCCGACATCGACCAGACCGCCAGCGAGGCCCTCGAACCGCCGGCCCGGAACGGGGCCGCCGGGCTCCCCCGGGGCGCGCATGCCCCGCGGGCGATCGGACAGATGTCGGCAGAGTCATCGGGTCAGCCGGAGGTCGTGGACGGCGTCGCCGCCGTCGATGCCGACCCGACCGAGACCCGGGAGTGGCTCGACTCGCTCCGCTACGTGATCAACAGCCGGGGGGGCGACCGGGCCGCCTACCTGCTGCACGCCATCGAGCAGGAGGCCTATCGGCTCGGCGTGGCGATCCCGTTCTCGGCGACCACTCCCTACATCAACACGATTCCGGCCGACCGGCAGCCGCCGTTCCCGGGCAATCGTGAGATCGAGCGGCGGATCAAGAGCATCATCCGCTGGAACGCGATGGCCATGGTGGTGCGGGCCAACCGTGAAGACAAGAGCATCGGCGGCCACATCTCCACGTTCGCCTCCTCGGCGACGCTCGTGGAGGTGGCGATGAACCACTTCATCCGCGGTCGGGGCGACGATTACTCCGGCGACCAGGTCTACTTCCAGGGGCACGCCTCGCCGGGCATCTACGCCCGCGCCTTTCTCGAGGGGCGGCTCACCGAGAAGCACCTGGAAAACTTCCGCCGCGAGCTCGCGGACGGCGGCGGCTTGTCGAGCTACCCGCACCCCTGGCTGATGCCGGAGTTTTGGGAGTTCCCCACGGTATCGATGGGTTTGGGGCCGCTGATGGCCATCTACCAGGCGCGGTTCAACAAGTATCTGCAGGATCGCGGCATCAAGGACACCAGCCGGCAGCACGTGTGGTGCTTCATCGGCGACGGCGAGACCGACGAGCCGGAGACGCTCGGGGCGATCTCGCTGGCCGCCCGCGAGCAGCTCGACAACCTCGTGTTCGTCATCAACTGCAACCTGCAGCGGCTCGACGGGCCGGTCCGCGGCAACGGCAAGATCATCCAGGAGCTGGAGGGCTGCTTCCGCGGCGCGGGCTGGAACGTCATCAAGGTGATCTGGGGCGAGGACTGGGATCCGCTCCTCGACAAGGACGAGGAGGGGCTGCTCGTCAAGCGAATGAACGAGATCGTCGACGGGCAGTACCAGAAGTACGTGGTCATGCCCGGCGGCTACATCCGCGAGCACTTCTTCGGGGCCGATCCGCAGCTTCTCGAGATGGTGGCCCACCTCTCCGACGAGAAGCTGAAGAAGCTCAAGCGTGGCGGCCACGACCCCGAGAAGGTGTACGCCGCCTACGCCGCGGCGATGAAGTGCCACGGCAAGCCGACGGTGATCCTCGCCAAGACGATCAAGGGCTACGGCCTCGGCGAGGTGGGCGAGGGACGGAACGTCACCCACCAGCAGAAGAAGCTCAACGAGGACGAGCTGCGGGCCTTCCGCTCCCGGTTCGGGATCCCGATTTCCGACGACGAGGTCGCCAAGGCGCCGTTCTATCGGCCGCCGGAGGATTCCCCGGAGATGCGCTACCTGCGCGAGCGCCGCGAGGCGCTTGGCGGCTATGTCCCCAGTCGGCCGCGGCAGGGGCCGGTGCTCAAGACGCCGACGCTGGCCGAATACGCCGGCTTCATCGAGAAGAGCGCCGGCCGCGAGGTGTCCACGACGACCGGCGTGGTCACGCTGATGGCCTCGCTTCTCAAGGACAAGTCGATCGGCCGGTACATCGTGCCGATCGTGCCCGACGAGTCGCGGACGTTCGGCATGGATCCGCTGTTCAAGCAGTGCGGCATCTACGCCCACACCGGCCAGCTCTACGAGCCGGTCGACTCCGACCAGCTGCTGTACTACCGCGAGGCCAAGGACGGTCAGATTCTGGAGGAGGGGATCACCGAGGCGGGAAGCATCTCCAGCTTCATCGCCGCGGGCACCGCCTACGCCAGCCACGGCGTGCCGATGATCCCGATCTTCATCTACTACTCGATGTTCGGCTTCCAGCGGATCGGCGACCAGATCTGGGCGGCCTGCGACTGCCGGGCCCGTGGCTTCCTCCTCGGCGGGACCGCCGGCCGGACCACGCTCAACGGCGAGGGACTGCAGCATCAGGACGGCAACAGCCAGATGTTCGCCATCGCCTACCCGACCGTTCGCGCCTACGACCCGGCCTTCGTCTACGAGGCGACGGTGATCATGCTCGACGGCATGGAGCGGATGTATGCCAAGGGGGAGGACTGGATCTACTACCTGACGGTCTACAACGAGAACTACGAGATGCCGCCGATGCCCGCGGGCTGCGAGGAGGGCATCCTCAAGGGGATGTACCGGCTGCGCGAGGTGGCGGCGTCGGCCGCGGCCCGTCGCGGTAAGCCGCTGCCGCCGGTCAACCTGCTCGGCTCGGGTGCGATCCTGCGCGAGGTGATTCGGGCCGCCGACCTGCTCGCCGAGCGCTGGGGCGTGCCGAGCACGGTGTGGAGCGTGACCAGCTGGAAGGAACTGCGGCGCGAGGCCCAGGAGTGCCGGCGCTGGAACATGCTGCACCCGGAGGCGACCCCGCGGCAGAGTTACCTGGAGCGCCAGATCGGCGACGCGGCCGGCGTGTACGTGGCGGCCAGCGACCACGTCCGGGCCGTTCCCGAGCAGCTCGACCCGTGGATTCCCGGCGGCCTGTTCACCCTCGGCACCGACGGCTTCGGCCGGAGCGAGACCCGCGGCCCGCTGCGCCGGCATTTCGAGGTCGATGCCGAATGCATCGTGATCGCCACGCTCTCCCGGCTGGCGGCGGCTGGCGCCGTCGGCGCCAGCGTGGTTTCCGACGCAATCCGCGACTTGGGCGTCGATCCGGAGAAGATCGACGCCGCCTCGGCCTGACGGCGGCCGGCCGCAGCGGCAGGCAGGATGATGCACCCCTTACTCACCGTGACGAAAGCGAGCAGATGACAACGGAATTCAAACTCCCCGACCTCGGCGAAAACATCGCCTCCGGCGACGTGGTCAGCGTGTTCGTCTCCGAAGGAGACGTGGTCAAGCCGGGACAGGCCCTGCTCGAGGTCGAGACGGACAAGGCCGTCATCGAGGTGCCCTGCCCGCCGGGCGGCCGGATCGCCAAGGTGCTCGTCAAGAAGGGGGACACCGTAACTGTCGGCCAGGCGCTCGTCGTGCTCGACGCGGCCGGGGCCGGCTCCGCGTCAGCCCCCGCAGCGGCGCCGAAACCGGCCCCTGCGGCTGCGCCGACCCCCGCACCCGCCGCGCCAGTGGCCCAGCCCGCACCGCAGCCCGCGGCCGCGCCTCGGCCGACGGCGGCCCCGGCTCCGGCCCGGCCCGAACCCGCTTCGCAGCCCGCCCCGGTGCAGGCCGTGGCGGCTGGGGGTGGTCAGGCGGAGGCCGCGGTGGCGGCCGTCGAGCCGGCGGGGCCCGCCGTGCGCCGGCTGGCCCGGGAACTGGGCGTCGATCTGGCCCGGGTGCGCGGGACCGGTCCGTCCGGCCGGATCATCCGCGAGGACGTGATCGCCGCGGTCCGTCAGGCGAGCGCGGCCGGCCCGGCGGGACGGTCGCGGCCGGATTCGGGGGCCACCGAACGGGATGACTGGGGGCCGATCCGACGCGAGCAGATGTCGCGGATGCGGAAGACGATCGCCGCCAACATGGCCCGCAGCGTGGCCACGATCCCGCACCTCACCAACTTCGACGATGCCGACGTCACCGAGCTCGAGCACCTGCGGAAGGCGAGCGCGGCCGAATATGCCAAGAGCAACCTCAAGCTGACGGCGCTGTCGTTCGTGATCAAGGCGGTGAGCCTTTCCCTGCGGCAGCATCCGGCGGTCAACGCCTCGGTGGACATGGAGAAGGGGGAGATCGTCTACAAGGACTACGTCAACGTCGGGCTGGCGGTGGACACGCCGCGCGGGCTCGTCGTGCCGGTGCTGCGCGACTGCGACCAGCTCTCCATCCCGCAGGTCGCCCAGGCGATCGCCGACACGGCGGAGAAGGCGAAGAACGCCCAGTACGGCATCGAGGACCTGCGCGGCGGCACGTTCACGATCAGCAACCTCGGCGCCGTGGGGGGCGCCTACTCGACGCCGATCATCAACTGGCCGGAGGTCGCGATCCTGCTGGTGGGCCGGTCGCGCCGGATGCCGGTGGTCCACGAAGACAGGATCGAGCCGCGGCTGATGATGCCGCTCTCGCTGTCCTACGACCATCGGGTGATCGACGGGGCGCTGGCCGCCCGGTTCCTCAACGAGGTGATCGGGTATCTCGAAAGCCCAGGCCGGCTCCTGCTGGCGATGTAGCCCGTTCCCACCCGTCCGTTGCCCGACCCAGCCTGGACCTTCTCCGTGAGCACCCGCGAAACCCTTGATGCCGCCGGTACCGCCAGCCTGCCCTTTCTGGAGGAACTGTTCGAACGCTACCAGGCCGATCCTGCGAGCGTGCCCGACGAGTGGCGGCCGCATTTCGCCGCCCTCCAGCGGGAGCCGGCCGCGGGCCCGAGCCGGTCCGCTACCGGTGGGGCTCCGACCCCGACCGCTTCCCCGGAACGGCCGCTCAACGGCCGGCTGGTGACGCCCGACGGGATCGCCACGGCCCACGCGCTGGCGATCGCCAACGGCGACCCGCGACTGCCGGCCGCGCCCGCGGGAGAGGCCAAGCCGCTGCCGCTGCCGTCGGCCGCCGAGGTCCGGGCCGAGGAACGGGTTGCGTTTCTTCAGGACCGGGTGGACCAGCTCGTCCGCGCCTATCGCGTCCGCGGCCACCTGATGGCCGAAATCGACCCCCTCGGCCGGCCGCGGCCCGGCCTGCCCGAGCTCGACCCTCGGTTCTACCACCTCACCGAGGAGGACATGGACCGGTCGTTCTCGACCGACACGATCGAGGGGCCGCAGTCGATGTCGCTGCGGCAGATCATCCAGCGGCTGCGGAACACCTACTGCCGGTCGATCGGTGTCCAGTTCATGCACATGGACGACCTGCGCGTGCGGCAGTGGCTGCAGATGCGGATGGAGGGCTGCGAGAACCGGATCCAGCTCGACCGCCGGCAGCAGCTGCGGATCTACCGGCAGATGACGACCGCGGCGGTGTTCGAGGAGTTCATCCAGAAGCGGTTCCTCGGCGCCAAGAGCTTCTCACTCGAGGGCTCCGAAAGCCTGATCCCGCTCGTCGAGATGGCGATCGAGCGGGCGGCGGGGCAGGAGATCGACGACGTGGTGCTGGCGATGGCCCACCGCGGCCGGCTCAACGTGCTGGCGAACGTCATGGGCAAGAGCCCGCAGCGGATCTTCCGTGAGTTCGCCGACATGGATCCCGAGCTCCACGTCGGTCGCGGCGACGTCAAGTATCACCTCGGCCACTCCACCGACTACGCAGCGGCCAACGGCCGCAGCGTCCACCTGACGCTGTGCTTCAATCCCAGCCACCTGGAGTTCGTCAACCCGGTGGCGATCGGCCGGATGCGGTCGCGGCAGGACCGGGCCGGCGACCAGGGGCGGAACCGGGGGATGGTGATCCTGATCCACGGCGACGCCGCCTTCGCCGGCGAGGGGATCATCCAGGAGACCCTGAACCTCAGCGAGCTCGAGGCCTACCGGATCGGCGGGACGCTGCATGTCGTCGTCAACAATCAGATCGGGTTCACGACGGGGCCGCGCGAGGCCCGCAGCTGCATGTACGCCACCGACGTGGCCAAGATGCTCCAGATCCCGATCTTCCACGTCAACGGCGAGGACCCGGAGGCGGTGGCCCAGGTCGTGAACCTGGCGACGGACTTCCGGCGCGAGTTCCAGCGGGACGTGGTCATCGACATGTACTGCTTCCGGCGCCGCGGCCACAACGAGGCCGACGAGCCGGCGTTCACCCAGCCGGCCCTGTACCGGGTGATCGAGAAGCGGCCCAGCGTCCACGAGAGCTACCTCGAGAAGCTGCTCAAGCTCGGCGAGGTGACCCGGGACGAGGCCCGGCAGATCGTCGAGCAGCAGCATGCCAAGCTGGCGGCCGACCTGTCGGTGGCCAAGAGCGAGGACTACGTCCACGCCAACGACAGCGGCGGGGTCTGGTCGTTCTACGTCGGCGGCCGCGAGAAGGAGGCGGCCGACGTGGACACCGGCGTCCGCCGCGAGGAGCTGGAGCAGCTGCTGCGCCGGCTGGTGGCCCTGCCGGAGGGCTTCCAGCCCCATGCCAAGATCCAGAAGTTCCTCGAGAACCGGGTGCAGATGGCGGCCGGCGCCATGCCGCTCGACTGGTCGGCGGCCGAGGCGCTCGGCCTGGCGACGATCGCCACGCAGGGGCTGCGGGTGCGGCTCTCGGGGCAGGACAGCCAACGGGGCACGTTCAGCCACCGGCACGCCGTGATCCACGACGCGGTCACCGACGAGACCTACTGCGGGCTGGAGCACCTGTCGCCGGACCAGGCGCCGGTGGAGATCTACAACAGCCCGCTCTCCGAGGCGGGCGTGCTCGGGTTCGAATACGGCTACAGCCTCGACTGTCCCGACGGCCTGGTGATGTGGGAGGCGCAGTTCGGCGACTTCGTCAACGCCGCGCAGGTGGTGATCGACCAGTTCATCTGCAGCGCTGAGGACAAGTGGAACCGGCTCTCCGGACTGGTGATGCTCCTGCCGCACGGCTTCGAGGGGCAGGGGCCGGAGCACTCCAGCGCCCGGCTGGAGCGGTTCCTGTCGCTGTGTGCCAAGGACAACATGCAGGTGGTCCAGCCGACCACGCCCGCCCAGCTGTTCCACTGCCTGCGGCGGCAGGTGCTGCGGGTGTGGCGCAAGCCGCTGGTGGTGATGACGCCCAAGAGCCTGCTCAGGCATCCGGGCTGCGTGTCGCCCATCGACGACCTCGTCAAGGGCTCGTTCCAGCGGGTGATCCCCGACGGCTCGGGGACGGCGCCGCGCGACGTCCGCCGGATCCTGCTCTGCAGCGGCAAGGTGGCCTACGAACTGGAGAAGCGCCGGCAGGAGCTGGGCCGCACCGACGTGGCGGTCGTGCGGGTCGAGCAGCTCTACCCGCTGCCGCGGGCCGCGCTGGAGGCGGCGCTGGCCGGCCATGCCGCCGGCACGCCGGCCGTCTGGGTGCAGGAGGAGCCGGAGAACATGGGCGCCTGGCGGTTCCTGCGGATCCATTTCGGCGAGAAGCTGTTCGACCGGTTCCCGTTCAGCGGCGTCTGCCGGCAGAGCGCCGCCAGCCCCGCCACCGGCTCGAAGAAGAGTCACGACATGGAGCAGAACGAACTGCTGGCGGCCGCGTTCTCCAGCTGATGCATCGTCCCACACGGATTTCCCCCTCCCCCCGGAACTGACCGTCCAGCCATGGCACTCGAACTCAAGGTCCCCGAAGTCGGCGAATCGATCACCGAGGTGGTGATCGGCACCTGGAAGAAGCGCGAGGGTGACGCCGTCGCCCAGGACGAGGCGATCGTCGAGATCGAGAGCGACAAGGCGACGGTCGAGCTGCCGGCGCCGGTGGCCGGCACGGTGACGCGGGTGCTCAAGGCCGCCGGTGCGAAGGCGGTGGTCGGCGAGGTGATCGGCATCATGGAGCCGGCCGCGGCCGGCGCCGGCGCTGCACCGAAGCCGGCGGCCCCGGCGGCCCCGGCCACCGCGTCCGGCGAGCCGGCGTCGCGGGTGATGCCGG
>JBIKKQ010000291.1:0-3179 GCA_044360305.1 Pirellulales bacterium | reverse complement strand
AACAAGTAAAAGGCAAGCAAAAGGGACAGGCACAAATGCGACGCCAGGTCGGCCGGGAAGAACGCTTGACGACGGCCGGCCAGCGGCAAACAATGGGCTGAGGTTTCGGGTCGTCAAAAATAAAGTTTTGGGCTTTCAAAATGTCTGGCTGCCGCGGGCGCCGAGCGGGTTTTACGCTGATCGAGCTGCTGGTGGCGATTGCCATCATCGCCGTGCTGCTGGGGCTCGTCGTGCCCGCCGTGCAAATGGTCCGCGAGAGCGGCCGGAGGACGCAGTGCCGGGCGAACCTGCGGAATCTGGCGCTGGCGATCCAGTCGTACGAGACGGCTCACCGCGTGTTTCCGGCCGGGTACGAGGCGAACCAGGCGGCGTCCGACCTCGACCCCGCGTCGTTCGACGCGTCCCCCGGAACCGGCTGGGGGCTGGCGATCGCGACATACCTCGAGGAGCCGCGGGCCGCGGCGGCGGTGCGGCCGTCGGACCCCACCTGGGGCGTGGCGAGCCCGCGGGCGGCCGACGTGGTGGCGGCCACGCTCCCCGGTTTTCTGTGCGGCTCCGCGACCGGTCCGCGGGATCCGTTCGCGGTGCGGAAGCCCGACGGCAGCCCGCACCCCTCTGGAGCGAGGCTGGGCCGGTCACACTACGTCGCCAACGCCGGCCATGCCGATCCGTGGGATGAGACGCCGGCCCGCCGCTCGTGGGACGGCGTCGCCAACGGGCCGTTCTACCGCAACTCCCGGATCCGGGCGGCGCAGGTGACGGACGGCCTGTCGCAGACGGTTTTTCTCGGCGAACACACCTCCACCGTCTCGGAGAAGGCCTGGGCCGGCGTCGTGCCCGGAGCGGCCAGCCATCCCGGTGAACGTTTCGCGATGCTGCTCGGCCACGGGGCCGATGCGGCCGCCGCCCTGGTGCTCGTGCACAGTGGCCCGGCGGAAGACGAACTGCGGATCATCCACGCCCCGAACGATCCGGCGGCACACGCCGACCAGATGTTCGCCGATCACTCGGGCGGAGCCCACGTGGCGTTCGGGGATGGATCGGTGCGGTTCATCTCCGAACTGATCCATCAGCCGACGTGGGCCGCCATGTCGAGCATCAATGGCGGCGAGCCGGTGGCGGCTGGGGCGGGGGGCGAATGACGACCGGCTGCACCTCCCCCGCACCGATCCGCCTCGCATTCGGGCTGCTCGGCGTGGTGCCGTTCGCCATCGCGCTGGCCTCCACGGGCTGCAATTCCGCCGTGCCGCAGGTGCCGCGAGACAACCTGCGGTACGCCCAGGCCCTGCGCACCGCCGCCAACAGCCATGATCGTGCCGGATTCGAGTCGCTGGCCCGGACGCTCGCCCGCGACACCGAGGCCGGCCTCATCGGCACCGCCGAGGCGGCGGTGTACGCGGACATCGTGGCGCTCGGCAGGGCGGAACGGTTCGCCGACGCCGAGCAGCGCTGCCTTGCCTTTCTGCGGGAGCAGGCCCGGCGCTGACTCCGTCGCTCCCCGGCGACTCTTCGCTTGGCCGTCTCCGCCGGCGGGGCTATACTTTTTTCATGACGGGTTGCGAGAATGCAGCCCGGGCGTCATCCCGCAGGAGGTTTCAGGTCATGTCGGTCATGCTCACGGAAAAGGCGGCCCTCGAGGTCAAGAAGATCATCACCGAGCAGAAGCTCGATCCGGCCACCGTGCTTCGCGTCGGGGTCGCCGGCGGCGGCTGCAGCGGGTTCCAGTATTCGCTCGGCTTCGACACGCAGTTCGATCCCAAGGCCGACACGAAGACCGACCAGCACGGCGTCGCCGTGGTCGTGGACAAGAAGAGCGACCTGTTCCTCGACGGCACCACCCTCGATTTCCACGAATCAATCGACAAGCGCGGCTTCACGTTCAACAATCCCAACGCCAAGAAGAGCTGCGGCTGCGGCAGCTCGTTCCAGGCCTGACCGTGGCGCAGGCAGGGGCGGAACGGGTTCGGATCGTCGGCATCGGTGACGATGGCATCGACGGGATGACGGCGCACGCGCGGCGGCTCGTGGAGTCGGCCGACGTCCTCCTCGGGCCGGAGTCGTGCGCCACCGTCCTGCCGCCTGCGGTCGCCTCGCGGCTGCACCGCGTGCGGAGCCTGGAGGAACTCGTCGAGCGGATCGACGCGGCCGGACCGGGGCGGATCGTCGTGCTCGCCTCGGGCGATCCGCTGTTCTACGGCACCGCCCGCTACGTCTGCAGCCGGCTCGGCAAGGACCGTTTCGAGGTCGTGCCGCACGTCAGCAGCATGCAGTTGGCCTTCGCCCGCGTGAAGGAGTCGTGGGAGGAGGCGTTTCTCGCCAACCTCTCCGGCCAGTCGATCGAGCGGGTGATCGACAAGATACGTTCGAGTGACACGGTCGGGCTGTTCACCAGCGAGCAGTGGCCACCGGCGGCGGTGGCCCGGGCGCTGCTCGACGAGGGCATCGACGCCTTCCATGCCTACGTCTGCGAGAACCTCGGCTCGCCGGACGAGCGGGTCACGCAGGGCACGTTGGGCGAGATCGCCCGCGAGTCGTTCGGCCCGCTGAACGTGATGATCCTCGTCCGCAAGGCCCGGGTGGCCGACCGGCCCGGGCATGTCGGCACGCGGCTGTTCGGCAATCCCGACGAGTGCTTTCTCCAGTCGCGGCCCAAACGCGGCCTGATCACGCCGGCCGAGATCCGCTCGTTGGCGCTGGCGGAGCTTGCGATCGGTCCCACGAGCGTGGTGTGGGACGTGGGGGCGGGGAGCGGCTCGGTCGGCCTGGAGGCGGCGCGGATCGCCCGCGACGGCGCTGTCTACGCCATCGAGATGGACCCCGACGATCACCAGCTGATCCGCGAGAACGCGACGCTGTTCGGCGTCGGCAACCTGCATCCCGTGCTCGGCAGGGCCCCGGAGGCCTGGGAGGGCCTGCCCGACCCGGACGCGGTGTACGTCGGCGGCAGCGGTCGCGAGGTGGCGATGCTCGTCGAGAAGGGCTGGGAGCGGCTCAAGCCCGGGGGGCGGTTGGTCACCGGCTGCAAGAGCATCGACAACCTCGCTGCGGTCCACGCCCATCTCCGGGCCCGGTCCGCCGACGCCGCCTACTGGATGGTGAACATCGCCCGGGGCATCGAACAGCTCGACCGGATCCGCTTCGAGGCGATAAATCCGGTGTTTCTCATCGCGGCGACGAAG
>JBIKKQ010000290.1:0-3194 GCA_044360305.1 Pirellulales bacterium | reverse complement strand
AAAGCCTGATTCGTTTACATCTTCCTGCATCGCCATGCATACTTTCGACCAATCCGCTGTCGCGCCACGGTGCTGCCTCTCATGAATCGCGAGTTCATTCTTTCGGTTGGCATTGCTTCATGGCTCTACCGCACCTTCATTCGGCAATTCAACAAACGTGTGCTTGGACGCGGGCTTTGCATGCGATTGCCGACCGGTTCCGTATTCCCGATTCCCCGCGACAGTCGGGTGGGGTCGGCTGTGTACATCACCCAGGCCGACGTTGACTACGGCTCCGAGGCTCTCCTGGCCCGCCTGGCCGCTGGTGACCGAGGCTTCGTCGATGTCGGCGCGAACGTTGGCTATTACTCCGCCTACATGGCTCCGGCCGTTGCCTTCGTCTACGCGTTTGAACCTGACGAGCGGGCATTTCCCTCCCTGAACCGGCTGCAGAGCTCAATCCCGCGCCTCACAGCGATCCATGCCGCCGTATCCGACACCGAAGGAGAGGGGCGTCTCAGTTATGGCGCATGCTCTGACGTCAGCGCACTGACGAAGGACAGCGCAACTGGCACTCCGGTGCGGACGTGCACGCTCGACTCTCTTTTGCCTTCCCTGCCTGGCCACATTGGAGCCATCAAGATCGACACGGAAGGACACGAACTCGCGGTCCTGGCGGGGGCCGAGGCCCTTGTCTTGCGTGACCGACCGCTGATCCTTTTGGAGACACCGGTTGAGGGGGCGATTGTGGAGTGGGCGGGAAAACGCGGATACGCGATCGGCGCAGCCTGCAAGGGCGAGCCGAGTGTAGGGCCCGTGTTTCGCTGGTTTACCAGCCCGGACGCGGCGCACGTGAAGATGGTGTTGCTTGTTCCGGCCGAGGCGGCCGAGGCGGTGAATGCGGCTGCCACCGAGCTGTACGGCACTCCCACTGCGTATCGCAGGGCATTGAAGCAGTTTCAGTCCCGCACCCTGCATCGGTTGCAGCAGCGTTCCGCATAGATCCGTGCACTCCGATTCCGCCCGCCGTTCACCGCGTTGCTGTGCCATGCCGGCTTTGCTGTCAGATATGCTTCGCGATCGCCCGTCCGTATCGCACATTGTGCGTTGGCTGTTGACAACCGTGACTGCCGCCTATGTGGCGGTGCTGTTGTGGACGACCCATGCGCCGCGTGTTCCGCAGCCGCAGGTCCATCTGGGGCGGATTCCGCCCGATAAGTTGCTGCACTTTTCCGCTTATGCGGTGCTCGGGATGCTTGCGGCGATGACAACCCATGCGTGGGGCCGAATCGGCCTGCGAATGCTCCTCACATTGTTTGCCATGCTCGCGGCTTTTGCCGCGGCCGACGAGGTCACCCAGCCACTCTTCGGACGGGCGGCGGAAGCCACCGACTGGGTCGCAGACGTCGCGGGCATCGCCGTCGCCCTGGCCGTATGGGCCGGCTGTCGGCAAGTCACCCGCCGCCTGCGGATGACCGCAGGATGAATGTCGATCTCTGGTCGAGCGTCGAGCTCGTGGACTACGCCGATGCGCTGCGGGACTCCCTCGCCGAGACAGGCACGATCATCGCGCCGCGGTTTCTCGTGCCGCGCCACCACTACCGGACGCTGCAATCCACCCTCGGGCGAGCATGGCTGCGGATTCTCACCTACGGGGCCTATCCGGTCCTGATCGCGGCCGACTTCGCGTTGCGACGGCGGCCCGAAGCGAGCATCGTCACCACCAACACCTTTTTCGCCCCCTGGCTGGCCGCCCGGCTGGCCGCTCGAAGCCGCCGGGTCATCACGCTCGTCTACGACCTGTTTCCCCAGGTGCTTGTCGCAGCGGGAAAACTGCCGAACACCGGAGTGGGAGCTCGTGTCATTCGGGCAATCATGCGAGACACTTTTGATCGCAGCACCGCCAATGTGTTCCTCGGAAGCCGACTCCTCGAACACGCGGTGACCGAGTTCGGCCCCATCCCCCGTACCAAGGTGATCCCCGTCGGCGCCTCTTCCGAGCCTTTTGCAGACCATCCGCCGCGGCCGCGGCCGGCCCACGTTCAGCCGCTCGTCCTGTATTGCGGCAATCTCGGCTGGATGCATGACATTCGCACCCTCGTCAACGCCTGCCTGATGCCGGCGGACGAACCTGGCCTTCTTCCCGTCACCGTCCGCTTCCATGCCACTGGTCCTCGCCTGCATGACATGCAACGATTGCTGGACCTGTCCCCCGTTGGCCGCAGCCGCTCGTTTTCCTCCGATCTCACCATCTCGGTCGGAGCACCGTTGCCTCACTCGGAATGGACCGCGGCGATGCTCGCGGCGGATGTCGGCCTGATAACCATGATTCCCGGGGCGGAAGCCGCTGTCATGCCGAGCAAGGCCTACAGTGCGATGGTCGCCGGCCAGGCCATCCTCGCGGTGTGCCCGCTGGATTCCGACTTAGCGGATCTGGTCTTGAGTCACGACTGCGGCTGGGTCGTCGTGCCCGATGGCGGGCGGTCCGCCGCGTCCTGCCGTTTCCCAAACGCAGCCGTTCATCACGGCCCACTGGGACTCCGTGAGGTGTTTCGCCGCATCGCTTCTGATCGCGATACATTGCAACGCAAACGCATGAATGCATTCCAGGCAGGGCACCGCCTGTTCTCGACGCATTCCGTCGCCCGGCAGTGGCACGCACTGCTCGCGGAAATCACCGCATCGCCTGCCGCCCCCGATCCTGTTTGCTGACCGGACCCTCCTGGAGCCTTTGATTCATGTTGTCTCGCGAAACCCGACACCGCATCGCCCAGCGGGTTTTCTGGTCGCCTCCGGGCCGTGCGTTTGTCCGCCTCGTAGACCGGGTCTCGGTTCGCTGGTCCGCCGTGATCATGAATCGCTCGCTCAACATGGAGGTCAATGGCGAGCGTTGGATCGCATCGCTGCTGCCGGCAAATGCGATCGTCCTCGACGTGGGCTTCAACCGGGGCGATTTTTCGAGCATGGTGATCACAGGGCGTCCACAGGCGCGATGCTTCGGGTTCGACCCGGCTCAGTCGATGCGTCATCACTACGAAACCGAGTATCCGCACAAGAATCAGGTCGAACTCGTTTCCGCCGCCGTGTCCAACGCGATTGGCGAGTGCCTGTTCACAGACTCCGCCAATGGCGTCAGTCACGTCATTGCAGCGTCCGAAGCGGCGGCCGGCCGACCGACGTCCTGCTCGGTCGTCCCCAAGATCACACTCGATTCG
>JBIKKQ010000017.1:0-37454 GCA_044360305.1 Pirellulales bacterium | reverse complement strand
GTGCCGTAGTGACTCGGCAACGCCAGCTTCGGCTTCAGGAGCCGGACCGCCTCGACCGCGTCGTCCGGGCCCATCGTGAACAGGTCGCCGATCGGCAGCACCGCCACGTCGAGCCCCCTCCCCTGCACCGGCCGGCCGATCCGCTCCATGTCGGAGAACAGCGCCGTGTCGCCGGCGATGAAGACGCGCACGCCCCCCACGTCGAGCAGCCAGCCGGCCGGATTGCCGCCATATGAGCCGTCGGGCAGGCTCGAGGAATGATGGGCGATCTCCATCTTCGCCCGGCCCCCCGGCACGGCGACACTGCCCCCGAGGTTCATCGGTTGCACGTTCTGCACGCCATGCTTCCCCAGCCACTGGGCGATCTCCCAGTTGCAATACACCATGGCCCCCGTCCACTTCGCGATCGCCACGAGATCGGCGACGTGATCGAAGTGCCCGTGCGTCACGAGGATCGCGTCGCAGGCCACGTCCCGGGCCTTCATGCTCGCGGTCGGGCACTCGTCGAAAAACGGATCGATGAGCAGCGTCCCCTTCCCCGTGTCGATGAGCCAGGTGGCGTGTCCGGTCCAGGTGAGCGTGATCGGCATGGTGACGAGATCTCCGCGCGGCGGGTACGAAACGACACGCAGCCCCAACCGGGGACCGCGACCGGCAGGATGATTCTACTGAACGCATCCACTCGTTGACACCTGCCGGATCACGGTTCGGGGTCACCCACGCCCACTCGCCGGCCGTTCACTGCGGCCCGACCAATCCGCCTTTCGGCGGATCGGTACCCGGCCTCCGCTCACTCGATGCTGCCTGCGCTTCGGCATCCATGCCTGCGCTTGTCAGCAACGCCGGCTCGCTGGGCCTGTGCAACCCCTCACGGATGCAACCACCGATCACGTCAACGACAACGTGCTCAAGGTGGTAGAAGCCGGCTCATGGCCTGGGGTCGGTTGAGCGCACGCCGGCGGTTCCATCGGCCTCGGTGAGCCGTCTGCCGACGGCCGCGGCCAGGATGAGCAACTGCAGCAACTGGCCCAGCGCGTGCTCGTCCACTCGCGGCAGGCGGATCTCGGCCTGCGGACGGCCCCGGGGGGACGTGGCCGACGCGTCGGCCCGGGCGGCGGCCGGCACGAAGTCCGGCCAGCGGCTGCCGACCTGCGGGTCGAGGCCGTCCTCGTCGTGGCCGAACGGACCGAGCGGCGGCAGGACCAGCGGATCCCGCCGCGGCTCCGCGACCACGAGCCGCGTGTCGAGCGTTCCCCCCGGGCCGTCGGCGCCGGCGAAGCACGCGGCATGCCACCGCCCCACCGTGTCCAGCCGGCTGTCGGTCGGAGCGACAATCCGGAGGTGCCGGCCGCGGTCGGCGGCGAGGTGCGCGACACCGGCCGCCTGGAGCGCGGGATCGACGCCGACCGGAGCCTCGCGAAACCGGCGACTGGCCGCCGCCGCGCCTTCCAGGAACCGCACCACGTCGATGCCCGCGATCGCCGCCGGCAGCAGGCCGGCCGCCGTGAACACCAGGCAGGCTTCCGGCGTGCCCGGCGGAATCTCGAAGGCGTCGCGGCAGCCGATTGCCCGCCCCAGCGCGGCCAGCCGCGCCGACCGCGGTGCGACCGGGATCACCCGCGCCGCCAGACGCGTTGGGTCGCCGCCGATGCCGGCCCCGAGCGCGGCCAGAAAAATCCGTGTCGCCGCCGCCGTCTCGTCGCCGCCATCGGCGACGAGCAGCGCCCAGCGGTCGAGCAGGTCATCGAGGCACGGCCGGCCCGCCGGCGCCACGATATCGAAGAGCCCCTGCACGTGGTCGTTGTCGAACGGCACGCCGGCGAACGAGAGCCGCGGACGGCCGCCACGATCCCCGCGCGACAACTCGTTGTGAAACGGATGGCAGCAGGTCTCGAACAGCAGCCGGGCGCCGAGCTGGCAGCAGCCAGGACCGAGGACGACGACCCGATCGACCTCGTCGCGGATCCGGCGGGCCGCCTGGAGGACCGCATACAGATGGCTCTGGCCGCGCCGGGTGGCGTAGTCGGCGAGCAGCTGGTCGGGGAGGCCGATGCCCGCGGCCTCCGCCTCGGCTTCGGCCCCGGCCGCCGCGCCGGCCGATCGAACCCGCTCCACCTCAGCCAGTAGCCCGGCCCGCGCGGCGTCGAGCCGCGGACCGAGACGGTCGAGCCGGTCGGCCTCCGGCCCGCCCGCCGCGAACCCGGCCGGGGGTTCGTAGTGCAGCGGATCGACGGGTGGCCTGGGCCGGAGGACGCTCATGCGGCGGGGGCCAGCGGGTCGCTGGCCGCTCGGGAACGGTCCGGCCGGGTCATTTTCGTCGCGCCCTTGGCCGCCGGGAAAAACCGGCGAAACTGTAGCCCACCCGGCCGCGGTCCGGCAACGAGCCGCTCCGCACGCAGATCCGCGCCGGCCCCACCACATCGGAGACCCGACACCGTGACCGAGCACGACCTGATCCGCGAACTTGCCGAGAAGAACAGCACCAAGATCGTCATGCTCGTGGCCGACGGGCTCGGCGGACTGCCGCTGGAACCGGGGGGCCGCACCGAACTGGAGACCGCCCGCACGCCCAACCTCGACCGGCTCGCGGCCCGCGGCACGAGCGGGGCCAGCGTGCCGGTGCTGCCGGGCATCACGCCCGGCTCCGGCCCGGGGCACCTCGGCCTGTTCGGCTACGACCCGCTGGAGTTCAAGATCGGCCGCGGCGCGCTGGAGGCGACGGGGATCGGCTTCGAGCTGGGGCCTGACGACGTGGCGGCCCGGGGCAACTTCTGCACGCTCGATGCCGCCGGCCTGATCAGCGACCGCCGCGCCGGCCGCATCCCCTCGGAGGAGAGCTTCAAGGTGGTCGAGCGGCTCCAGGGGGTGAAGATCGACGGCGTCGAGACGTTCGTGAAGCCGGTGAAGGAGCACCGCTTCGTCGTCGTGTTCCGCGGGCCGGGACTCGACGGCGGCGTGGCCGACACCGATCCGCAGGCCACTGGCGTGGCCCCGCTCGACCCGCAGCCGGTCACGCCCGCGGCCCGGCGGACGGCCGAGGTGGCGAAGGAGTTCGTCCGCCAGGCGCGGGCGATCCTCGCCGATGAGAAGAAGGCCAACGGCATGGTGCTCCGGGGCTTCGCGGCCAAACCGGCCCTGCCGACCTACGCCGATCTCTACGGCCTCAAGGCGGCGGCGATCGCCGTCTACCCGATGTACAAGGGGCTCGCCCGGCTCGTGGGCATGACGCTCGTCGGCAACGCCCAGTCGCTCGACGAGCAGATTGCGGAACTGCAGAAGGCCTGGAACGACTACGACTTCTTCTTCCTGCACTTCAAATACACCGACTCCACCGGCGAGGACGGCGCGTTCGCGGACAAGGTGAAGCGGATCGAGGAGCTCGACGCCGCCATCCCGCGGATCGAGGGCCTGAAGCCCGACGTGCTGATCGTCACCGGCGACCACTCGACGCCGAGCCGGCTGAAGAGCCACAGCTGGCACCCGGTGCCGACGCTGCTCGTCGCCGACACCTGCCGGCCGGACGGGCTGACGAAGTTCTCGGAGCGGGACTGCCTGCGGGGTGGATTCGGCATCTTCCCCGCCAAGCACCTGATGCTGCTGGCGATGGCCCATGCCCTGCGGTTCGGAAAATACGGGGCCTGACGCACCTCCGCCCCCCCAGCCGAACCGTACGCCCCGACCGCGAGCCCGGACCGTAAGGTAGAGTCGAGGCGGCCCCGCGACCGGACCGGCGGGGCCTCAACCGCGACGACCAGCCCATGCCCCGCACGCACGACGAGGATCTGTTCCAAAGCTCGACGATGACCTTCGGCGAGCATCTGGAGGAGCTGCGGACCTGCCTGATCCGGGCCGCGGCCGGCTTCGCCGTGGCCCTCGTGCTCGGGTTCCTCGTCGCCCGCGGAATGGTGCACCTGATCGAGCAGCCGCTGCGTCGGTCGCTGGAACGGTATTACGGCGCCCAGGCGATCGAGCTCACGAAGCAGTGGTCGCCGGCGGAGCACGGCGGCCGGCCGCTCCCCTACTCGACGGCGGAGGTCGAGGATGCGATCCGGCGCGGCTGGTCGTTCGAGGTCCGCGAGGTGCACGTGAACCGGCTCCCCGGCACGGCGGGAGACGGCCCCGTCCTGCCTCCCGTCGCCACCGGCACGAGCACCGGCACGACGACCGGCAGCGCCGCGCCGGCGCCGTCCTTCGACGCCCCCGGGCTCGCGCCCGTCGTTCTCTGGCTGCCGATGGCCCGCGATCCGCGGGTCAGCATCACCACGCTCAGCCAGCAGGAGGCGTTTGGCATCTGGGTGCGGACCGCGCTCCTCGTCGGCATCGTGCTCGCCAGCCCGTGGATCTTCTACCAGCTCTGGACGTTCGTGGCCGCCGGCCTGTACGCCCACGAAAAACGCTGGGTGTGGACGTTTCTTCCGTTCAGCATCGGCCTGTTTCTCGCCGGCGTGCTCCTCGCGTTCTTCTTCGTCTTCGACTTCGTGCTCGACTACCTGCTGCAGTTCAACCGCTGGCTGGGGCTCGATCCCGATCCGCGGATCAGCGAATGGCTGTCGTTCGTCCTCATCCTCCCGCTCGGCTTCGGCATCGGCTTCCAGCTGCCGCTGGTGATGCTGTTTCTGGAGCGGATCGGCGTCGTCGAGCGCGAGACCTACACCTCGCACTGGCGGTTCGCCGTGCTGGCGATCGCGATCGTCTCCGCCGTGCTCACCCCGGCCGATCCCTACAGCATGCTGTTCCTCGCCGTGCCCCTGTGCCTGCTGTATTTCGGGGGCGTGGGGCTGTGCCGTTGGTTCGGCGCCGCCGACCCGCCGCCGCGGCGTCAGGTCGCCACGAAGGCCAGCCAGTAGAAGACCGTGCCGGTGACGGCCGTGCAGACGAGGTCGAGGGCCGCGAGCCGGGCCATCCACCGGTGCCGCGGGCCGTGGGCTCCCGGCGCGGGCGGCCGCGGGAAACGCATCACGGCCTCGGTCGTCACCCAGGCGAGGAGCACGAACGTCGAGACGGCGAACAGAAGATGGATGCCGAGCGCCACGAGCACTCCCGTCGGCCACCAGGCATTGCCCCCCGGCAGCCAGGCCGCCCGGGCCCGCTCGCGCCAGTCGCTCACCAGGCGGACGTCGATCTCGAAGATCACGATCGCCACCGCCAACGCGGCGACGATGAACAGCTGCAGCCGCCGGTGGATGGCGTACCGGCCGCGGCGGACGGCGGCCACGCTCCATGCCAGCACGGGCAGCAGGGCGAGGAGCCCGACGAGCACCACGTCCATGCCCAGCGAGGCCCGCGTCCCCAGAAAGCCGTCGATGCCGGCGGGCTGGCGGGGCGTCGTCGCGACTGTTTCCTGGGGCACCGGGCGACTCGTGTGCAGGGACCGGACGGCGGGGTGGAGGGGCCGCATTGTAGGCGGCCACGCCCGGCGATGGCAGCGGCACTGTCCGACCGGCCCGGGGAACCGGTGGCCGCGGGTATGATGGCCGCTGGCCCCGCCGCGGCCGAGTGGCGAAACTGGCAGACGCACGGGACTTAAAATCCCGTGGAGAGCGATCTCCGTGCGGGTTCGATCCCCGCCTCGGCCATTGGCCGCCTCTGCGCGGCCGTGACGGCCTTGATTCGCCGGCGACCGTCGGCTATTCCCCGGCCCATGGAAGCGATCTTTCCCACGAGCATCGACGGCGGAACCCGGAGCGGGCTGGCCGTCTGGCTGCCCTGGCTCCTCGCGCCGGCGTTTCTGCTGCTGCCGATCGGAGGCTGCGGGGTCGCGGCCGCCATCCGGCGGCCTCCCCTGGCGGCCGGGCAGCCGCATCGTGCACCGGCAGGGCCGGGGGCCGATACGGTCGCAACGGTCGGGCCGGTCGTGCCGCAGGTGCGGTAACCGAGCGGACGGGGACGCGGTCGGCCCCTTTCTCCCGCGCGAAACCGGAACTAGGGTTCTGGGTGGGGTCGAGACCGGCTCCGCGGAGAACATGCATGTCGCTTCGATCCCGGATCGCGTTCGCGGCCGCGCTGCTGGTGCTGGCCGCGGCCCTCGTCAACACGCTCGCGCAGACGCTCGTCGCCCGGCAGGCGGTCCGGCAGCAGGCCCGCGCGGGGGCCAACGGCATCGCCGCGATCCTCGCCCGGGCGGCCGGCCTCGCCGGGGAGCCGGCGGCCGACGGCGCCGCCGAGCCTGGGCGTGCGTCGGGCCTGCAGTCGCTGGTCGCCGAGCTGGCCGGAGGCGACGTGCGCGAGGTGCACATCCTCGACGGCCAGTTGAACCCGCTCGTCAGCCGGCGGGTGGACGAGTCGGGGCTGGCGTCCGGCGGCGCGCCGCTGTCACGCGCCGACATCGGCCTCGCCGGCGACTGCATCGCCGCCGGCCGGCCGGTGGGTCGGTTCGAGGCCTCGACCTACCGCGTGGCCGCGCCGGTCCGTCGCCCCGACGGCCGCGGCGCCGGGGCGGTGCTCGTGGCGATCTCCACGGCGTCGAGCGCCGCGGCGATCCGGCGGCAGGCCGTCGCCGGCGGACTCGCGGCCCTCGGCATCGGCATCCCGGCGCTGCTGGCGGCGTTCTGGCTGGCGCGTTCGGTCGTCGCGCCCGTGCGGCAGGCGGTCGCGGTCGCCGAGTCGATCGCCGCCGGGGACCTCACGCCGACGCCGGCCGGGGAGGAACGGCACGAACTCGGCCGGCTGCTCTCGGCCCTCGGCCGGATGACCGGGTCGCTGGGCGGGCTCATCGGCCGGATCAAGACGGCCGGCGAGCATCTCGCGAACGTGGCGCCGCAGATGACGACGGCGCTGGCGAACCAGGAGCGGGCGGTTCGCAGCGTGAGCCGCTCGGCCGACGAGATCTCCGCGTCCGTGGCCCAGATCTCGGCGACCAGCGAGCAGCTTCTCGAGGCGACGGGCAGCGTGACCGGCGTCGCCCGCGAGGCGGCGCAGGTGGCCAACCAGGGCCGGGGGGGGCTGGAGAGCATGGCGGCCTCGATGCAGCAGCTCGACGAGGCGATGAACGCGTTCACCCGCAAGCTGGCCACGATCAGCCAGCGGGCCAGCGGGATCACGGCGGTCGTCACCACCATCGCCAAGATCGCCGATCAGACCAACCTGCTGTCGGTGAACGCGACGATCGAGGCGGAGAAGGCGGGCGAATCGGGCCGCGGCTTCCGCATCGTGGCCCAGGAGATCCGCCGCCTCGCCGACCAGACGGCCCTGGCGACGAAGGACATCGACCGCATGGTTCGCGACATGCAGACGTCGGTGTCGAGCGGCACAATGGAGATGGACCGGTTCCGCAACGAGGTCAGCGCCCGGATCGGCGAGGTCGCGGAGGTCAGCGGCTCACTGGGGCGGATCATCGAGCCCGTTCAGGACGTGACCCGGTCGCTCGACCGGGTCCACCAGGGAATGGAAGCCCAGTCCCACAGCGCCCGACAGATCCGCGACGCCATGGAGATGCTGCGGGCGGACGCCGGCGATTCGGCGGCGTCGGTCACGGTGCTCGCGGAATGCCTCGACCAATTCCGTGCGGCGATCGGGGAACTGAACACGGAAGCGGCCAAGTTCCGCACGGCCCGCTGACGGGCCCGGCGCCCGCCGCGGCCACCGGCCGGCTGGCAGACTGTGGAGCAAGCCTGCCCGAGCAGGATGTGCAGGCCATCGACCCAGGAAACCCTCGGCGTTTCCTACCGTCGATTTCCTGGCGTCGATCAAGTGGAAAAGGTCATGAGGACGTTTTCCACGGACTCTAGCGGCGAACGCCCTGCCGGGCGGCGAGGAACCGGCGCAGGCCGTTCACGATCCGCTGCGGAGGCTGGGCCCCCGACTGGCTGTACAGGGGCGTCTGGCCGTCGTCGGTGACGACCAGTTCCACGCCGTCGGCCGGCAGTGAGGCCCCGCCCAGCAGGGTTTCGAGAGCGGCGGAGTCGACCGCCGTGGCGTGTTCCGCCGGTGGCACCTGGGCCACGACGAAGTGCTCCCGGGCCAGCGACTCGAATTCCGGGTCCTTGATCAGGGAGGCCACCCTGGTGGTGGCGGTCTTGTCGCCTGGTCGGGAGACCATCAGCAGGAGCGGACGCCGGGTGTCACGGGCCGTTTCCACGGCCTCGTTGAGGGGCGAGGGCCCCCCATCGCCGCCGGCCACGGCCTTTTCGTCCCGCGGGGGAAGGTGGCCGTCGAGGCCGGCCAGCCAGGCGTCGGCTGCCTGCCCCTTGTAGCCCGACTGGGTGGTGATCCGGGAGCCGTCCGGGGCGACGAGGACGGTGCTGGGAAACGAGCGGACCCCGTACTTGATGCACACCCGGGAGCGGGCCTGCCGCTCCTCCTGGCTGATGCCCTGCTGGGGCAGGTCGACCATGAGCAGGACGACCCTGTCCTTGGCCCAGCGGCTGAAAACATCGGTATTCAGAACCTTTTCCTCGAGGGTCCGACAGTGCACGCACCAGTCGCTGCCGGTGAAAACGGCGAGGATGGGCAACCCGGACTGTTCCGCGGTTGCCAGAGCGTCGTCGTAACTGTCGAGCCAGCGGTCCGCCGCCGTTGCCGGGGCCGCCGCCAGGAGCCAACCGGCCACGGCCAGGAGGAAACCACCGATCCGACGGGCCGGGAGACGACCACGGGTAGATCCCCATGAAACATGAGCGATCCCGGGCTGTGCTTGCAGAGTCGTCGTCATTTTCCCTCCTTGAAACCCGTGCCTGATCTCATCGGGCGAAAAGCGGCCGCTCCGCGAGGCCGTAACGATCAAAAGCCAGCCAGAAGGCTAGCGGGACGGGGGAATTCTGTAAAACTATGCGGATTGCGTAGTCTATTCAGACACCCGAGATCGCCTGCATTGACAAAGGCTGGGGCATCCTGGGGGTTTGGGTTATTGAAAAATCCTCGCGCGGCAAATCGGCTTTGAGTTCGAGAGCCGCACCGCGCCAGGCGGCCGGTTTGGCGCGGCGGCCACCGGCCCGCCCGAAAACGGCGAGGCCCACCGCCGCCGGTGGGCCTCGCTTCAAAACGCATGCCCGGCGGCCGGGAGGGCCGCCGCTGCCAGCCCGGGCACACCTTGGCTGTGCCCGCGGCTGGCGGAGGCTGCCGGGGCCATGGATGGCCCGGCAGCCGGGAAGGTTAAAACTGCCAGATCGCGTCGCAGCCGCCGTAGAACTGGCCGTACTGGTCGTTGCTGCGGCCGAACGGCAGCGGCGTGCCGGCCTGGTCCGGCGAGTACCAGTCATACCGGAGTTCCGGCCGGATGATCCAGTTCGTCGTCGGCTTCCAGTTCAGGCCCCACGTCATCTGCCAGAAGTTGCCCTGGTAGCCACCCTGCCACGGACCGCCGACCCAGTAGTTGCGGATCGGGTTGAACACGCGATACCCGTTGTTGTCGCGGAACCACTCCAGCCGCAGGCCGCCCACCAGCGTGTCGCTGATGTTGTAGAACAGGTACTGGTTGATGCCGTACCACTGGGCCGTGCCCGCCTGGCCCCGGCCGCTCGCCAGCGGAATCGCCAACGCGCCGGCGTTGAACTGCCAGCCGTTGTCGTTCTGGAACACGTACGTGATCTTGTCGTTGATCTCGTTCGTGTAGACCGTGCTGATGAGCGACCGGTTGCCGATCAGGTTCACGAAGTCGCCGGCCTCGTTGCCGCTCGACGTCGTGACCGTCAGGGCCTGGGTCTCGTCCGAGTTCTTGAACGTCACACCGCCGAGGAAGGCGGCGTTGCTGTTCGCCCCGGGGTAGCCGGGATTGGCGGCCGGCCCGAGGATGTTGATCGGATCGCTGAAGTTGTCCCAGCCGTTCGTGATCCCGGCATACACCGTCATCTGGTCGTTCACCTTCCAGGTGTCGAGGATGCCGGTGTGGGTGAACGGCTCGCCATACTGCATCGTGTAGGCGTGCGTGTAGAAGAAGTTGCCGATCGCCGGCACCACTTCGTACCCGATGATCGTGTAGAAGTGGCCGAACTTCACCGCATGGTCGCCGTAGCCCACCTCACCGTAGAGCTGCGGCATCGCCAGGCCGTAGTCCTTGCTCGAGGCCCACGAGGGCGCCCCGGTCACGCCGTACTGGTTCGGCTGGTTGAACAGGTTGCCGTCGAGGCCGCGGGCCGTGGTGAAGATGTAGTCGGTGCCGTAGAGCAGGTCGACGCGACCGCCCCAGTCGAGACCGCCGTTCGAGGTGTCGAGCACCTTCTCGTTGACGAGGTACAGCTGGTTCAGCTGGCCCTGCCAGTTGCGGTCGTTGAACGTGATCGGGCCGTTGAACGGGCTGCCCCAGTTGTTGGCACCGATCCCGGCCGCGAACCAGCCGTAGGTCGAGATGCCGCGCTTCTTGAGGGCTTCCAGCTCCAGGTAGCGCTCGGGGGCCGACTCGACCTCCTCGGCCGCCTCCTGCGGCGGCAGGGCGCGGAGCTGGTAGGCATCCTCCTGGGGCACGTTGGCCATCACCGGCGGCGTGCCGACCGGTGCCTGAACGGGCTGCTGGGCCACGCCGCTGGCGGCGACGGCGGCGGTGATGATACCTGCCGCCACCCAGGGTGGCAGACTGAACTTGATCGAGCGCATGGTGGTTTTGTCCCCCTCAAAAGTGTGAATGCGACCGCACGGCGTCCACGGCCGTGCGGTGTGTGTTCCCCGAACCCGGAACCGGGCACGCTCCGCCAGGCCGTGCCCGTTCCGCCCCCATCCTCGGTCGGTATCGGCCGGCGTCCCCCGGGTTCGCCGGTCCGGGGAAATTCCGCCGGCAAGGTTTTCCCGACCGGCCGGCCACCCCGTCACACTGTGACGGCTGCGGCATCCGGTCTGGGCATATCCGGTCCGGGCATATCCGGTCCGGGCATCCGGTCCGTCAGCCGGCCGGCGAAAATGCCCCTTCGAGCAGGGCGGCGAGGAACGCCTCGGGGGAGAAATGCTCGAGGTCGTCGGCCGATTCCCCCACGCCGACGAACTTCACCGGCAGGCCGAACTGCTCCGCGACCGGCACGATCACGCCGCCGCGGGCCGAGCCGTCGAGCTTGGCGAGCACGATCCCGGTGCAGCCGGCCGCCTCCTTGAACCCCTTGGCCTGGGAGAGGGCGTTCTGCCCCGCCGTGGCGTCGATCACGAGCAGCGTCTCGTGGGGCGCCTCGGGAATCTGCTTGGCGATGACGCGCCGGATCTTTCCCAGTTCCTGCATCAGGTTCGACTGCGTCTGCAGCCGGCCGGCGGTGTCGATGATGCAGACGTCGACGTTCTTCGCCAGCGCCTCGGCCACCGCCCGGTGGGCCACGCTGGCCGGATCGCAGCCGGTCTCGCCGCGGACGATCTCGGCGCCGATCCGCCCCGCCCACATCGCCAGCTGCTCGACGGCCGCCGCCCGGAACGTGTCGCCGGCCCCGAGCAGCACCCGCTTGCCTTCGCGGGTGTAGAGCCGGGCGAGCTTGGCGATCGACGTCGTCTTGCCGGAGCCGTTGACCCCCGTCACGAGAATCACCGTCGGGCCGCTGGCGGCCGTCGCCACCGCGGCCTCGGCGGGCCGCAGCCGGAGCAGCAACTGGCTGCGGATCGAATCGAGGACGACCTCCGGATCGACGACCCGGGCCCGGAGCCGGCCGCGGACGTCGGTCACGATCGCCTCCGCCGCCCCGGGACCCATGTCGGTGCGCACCAGGGCCGCCCGCAGTTCCTCCAGGAACGGCTCGTCCACCAGCCGCCCTTCGCGTTTGAACAGGTCGCGGACGTCGGTCTGCAGCACCTGCGCGGTCTTGGCGAGGCCGGCGCGGAGCCGGTCCAAAAACCCCGCCCGCGGCTCCGCCTGCGGCTGGCCGGCCGCAGCCGCGTCGGCGGCGGGCTGCCCGGCATGCTGGTCCCTGCGACCGAAGCGAAACAACGCCATCGTGGAGAATTCCCCGTCAGGACTCTTGTGCCGAGTTCGCGTCGGCGAGCACGGCGCCGAGAATGCCGGCGACGAACCGGGCCGACTCCTCGTTGCCGTACCGCCGGGCCAGTTCGATCGCCTCGTCCACGACGACCGGGCCGGGCGTGTCGGTGTCGAGCAGTTCGTGCATGGCGATCCGGAGCACGGCCCGGTCGGTGACCGCCATCCGCGCCACCCGCCAGTTCCGCGACCGGGCCTCGAGCAGCCCGTCGATCTCGTCCCTGCGCCGCTCGACGCCGGCGATCAGGCCGGCCGCGAAGGCGACGAGCGGTTCCGAGCGGAGCCGGGCCGCGAGAAACCGCTCCCGGCCGTCGGCCGTCGCCCCCGGGTTGAGGTCGGCCTCGTAGAGGATCTGCATGGCGACTTCACGGGCCCGGCTGCGACGGCTCATGCGGACCGCTCCGCCGGCGGGGCCGCGGCCACCTGCCGCAGGACGCCGATCATCTCGATCACGGCCGCAGCCGCCTCGGCCCCCTTGTTGCCGGCGAAGCCGTCGGCGGCGTCGCCGCCCGCCCGGGCGAGGGCCTGCGACAGCGACTCGCAGGTGAGCACGCCGAAGGCCACCGGGATGCCGCGGGCCCGCGCCACCTGCTCGATGCCGAGGGCGGCCGCCCGGGCGATGTGCTGGTCGTGCGTCGTCTCGCCGCGGATCACCGCGCCGAGGCAGATCACCGCCGCGAACCGGCCGGTCGCGGCGAGCCGATCGGCCGCCAGCGGCAGTTCGAACGCGCCGGGAACCCAGGCCACCTCGACCGCCGCGGCCGCCACGCCGGCCCGCGCCAGGACGTCGATCGCCGCGGCGAGCATGCGGCGGGTGACCGGTTCGTTCCAGCGGGCCACCGCGACCGCGACGCGGGTGCCGGGGGGAAGCGGATCGGCCACGGCCGTGAAGGTGCGTGGGTCCGCGGGAGACGCGTGCCCGGTCATGCGTGCCCCTGCGGCTTGAGGCTCGCCAGGAACTCGGCGTTCGACTTCGTCTTCAGCAGGCGATTGACGAGCAGTTCCATCGCCTCGGGGGGATTCATGTCGCCGAGCACACGTCGCAGCACGCAGATGCGCCGAAAGTCGTCCGGCTTGAGCAGCATCTCCTCGCGCCGGGTGCCGGAGCGGTTGATGTCGATCGCCGGATAGATCCGCCGGTCCATCAGCCGCCGGTCGAGCACGATCTCCAGGTTGCCCGTGCCCTTGAATTCCTCGAAGATCACGTCGTCCATCTTGCTGCCGGTGTCGATCAGCGCCGTGGCGATGATCGTCAGCGAGCCCCCCTCCTCCACCTTGCGGGCGCTGCCGAAGAACCGCTTCGGCCGCTGCAGGGCGCCGGCGTCGACGCCCCCCGAGAGGATCTTGCCCGAGCTCGGCACCTCGGAGTTCCAGGCCCGGGCGAGCCGGGTGATCGAGTCGAGGAAGATGACCACGTCGCGACCGTATTCCACCAGCCGCTTGGCCTTCTCGATCACCATTTCAGCGACCTGGATGTGCCGGGCGGGGTTCTCGTCGAACGTGGAACTGATGACCTCGCAGGCCGGCCCCTTCACCTGCCGCTCCATGTCGGTGACCTCCTCGGGTCGCTCGTCGATGAGCAGCATGAACACGTAGGCTTCGGGATAGTTCGCCAGCACCGCCTTCGCCAGTTTCTGCAGCAGCACGGTCTTGCCGGCCCGCGGCGGGCTCACGATCAGGCCGCGCTGGCCGAAGCCGATCGGCACGATCAGATCGACGACCCGGGTCGAGATCTCCTCGGGCGAGGTTTCGAGGACGATCCTGGCGTCGGGATGGAGCGGCGTCAGGTCGTCGAAAAATTTCCGGGTGGCGAGCTTGGCCGGGTCCTCGCCGTTGATCGCCTCGACCCGCAACAGGGCGAAGTACCGCTCGCTCTCCTTCGGCGGCCGGATCTGGCCGGCGACGGTCATGCCGTTGCGCAGGCCGAACCGCCGGACCTGGCTGGGGGAGACGTAGATGTCGTCGGGGCACGACAGGTAGTGGGCGTCGGGGCTGCGCAGGAACCCGAAGCCGTCGGGCAGGATCTCCAGCGTGCCCTCACCGAACATCAGGCCGTTGAGCTTGATCCGTTCGCGGAGGATGCGGAACACGAGGTCCTGCTTCTTCTCCCCATCGACCTGGCCGAGGTTCTCCTTGCGGGCGAGGTCGAGGAGTTCCGCCATGCCGAGTTTCTGGAGCGCGGCAATCTGGGCGTCCGACCGCTTCAGCGACTCGTAGTGTTCCGAAATGTCGATCCCGTCGCGGACTTCCGCCGCGATCTCCTCGGCGAGGGACATCGGCTCGGCCTCGTCGCGGTCGGCTTCGTCCGCTGGATGGGTGGGGTCGGATGGCGGCATGGCGGGACCTGTGGGGGAGCGGTGGCTCCCGAACAATGGCTGTGAACAAGGCATGCCCGCCGCGCAGGAGGCCGCGGCGGGTCGGAAGAGGGAACGTGGGGAACAGGGATACGAGGAGCGCGGAAGGGATCGGCTGGGGCCGAAGACGAAGGACTCAGCCCCACGTTCAGACCGGGAGGCTCGTCCAGATGCCCTCGACCTGTCGGCGAGTATAGGCAGAGTCGCCGGAAGCATCCACGGACCGCGTATTCCCCGGGGCTGCCGGCGGATCGACGACCCCCGCCTCCCATGCCTTTTCGCGGGCTGCCACGTGGTCGGCGGCCCAGCCGCGGTCGGCAAGCCGGCCGTGGCGGACCTTGTCGTCGCATTCCACGACCACGACCAGATCGCAGGCGGCGGCCCAACCCGACGGGACGAGCAGGGGCACGTCCAGCACGGCGACCCGGCGGACGCCGTCGTTGTCCTCGGCCTGCCGCAGGGCGGCGAGTTGCGACTCGATCCGGCGGCGAACGCGAGGGTGGACGATTGACTCCAGGTCGCGGAGGGCCGCGGCGTGGGCGGGCGTCGGGCCGAAGACCCGTTCCGCGAGGGCTGGCCGCCGGATCGCTCCATCGGCAGCGAGAACCCCGCTGCCGAATCGGGCCACGATCTCCCGTCTGGCCTCGGGCTCTTCGAGGACCGCGTGGGCGAGCCGGTCGGCGTCGATGACGATCGCCCCGTGGTCGGCGAACATCCTGGCCACGGTGGACTTGCCCGCCCCGATCCGGCCGTGGAGTCCGATGACGATCATGCGTCCGTTGTCGCCGGAACGGCGGCCGTCCGCAAGCACGCCCCGCGCCGTCGCCGCCGACAACGCGTCGGCTCCGGCTTCGGCTTACCGTCGCCGGGCAAAGCCCGGCTCCGGCAGCCTCGACTACGCGTGGCACTCGGCCCACGTGTCCCCCGCGTGGGCCGACACGTCGAGCGGCACGTCGAGCGTCATCGCCCCCTGCATCTCCTCGACGAGGATCGCGGTCACGGCCGCGACCTCCTCCGGCGGGCATTCGAGGAGCAGCTCGTCGTGAATCTGCAGGACGAGCGCCGCCTCGAGGCCGGCCGCCGCCAGCCGGCGGTGGACGCGGAGCATCGCCAGCTTGATCAGGTCGGCCGCCGACCCCTGCACGACCGTGTTCACCGCGGTCCGCTCCGGCAGCGTCAGCGCAAAACCGCCGGTCGCCGCCCGACGCCGGTCGCGGTCGCGCACCCCGGCGATCGCCCGGCGCCGACCGAGCATCGTCGTCACGTGGCCGTCCCGCCGGCAGCGGTCGAGGACGTCGTCCATGAACGCCGCGGCGCCGGCGAACGTGCGGAAGTAGGCGGCGATGAACGCCGTCGCCTCGTCCTGCGGGATCGAGAGCGCCTTGGCGAGGCCGAACCCGCTCTGGCCGTAGAGAATCCCGAAGTTCACCGCCTTCGCCGTGCGGCGCATGGCCGGCGTGACGTCGGCCGGCGGCACGCCAAACACCTCGGCCGCCGTCCGGGCGTGGATGTCCTCGCCCCCGGCGAAGGCCCGCTTCATCACCGCATCGCCCGAGAGGTGGGCGAGGATCCGCAGTTCGACCTGCGAATAGTCGGCCGCCACGAACCGCCAGCCCGCCACGCCGGGCAGGAAGGCGGCGCGGATCTGCTGCCCCTCCGCCGTGCGGATCGGGATGTTTTGCAGGTTCGGGTCGCTGGAACTCAGCCGGCCGGTGGCGGTGACCGTCTGGTTGAACGAGGTGTGGATCCGCCCCGTCTTCGCGTTGACGAGCGCCGGCAGGGCATCGACGTAGGTGCTCTTGAGCTTGGCGAACTTGCGGTGCTCGAGGAGTTTGGCCGGCAGCGGATGGAGCGGCGCGAGTTCCTCGAGGACGTCGGCGTCGGTGCTCGGGCCGGTCTTCGTCCGCTTGACGACCGGCAGCCCGAGGTCGGTGAACAGCACGGCCCGGACCTGCACCGGCGAGGCGAGCGAAAAGGGCCGGCCGGCGAGCGCCTGCACCTCGCGCTCCAGGTCGGCGAGCCGGACCGTGTAGTCCGCCGAGAGCGCGGCGAGCGCGGCGGTGTCGATCCGCACGCCGCGGCATTCCATGTCGGCGAGCACGCCGGCGAGCGGCAGTTCGACGTCGCGGTACAGCGGCTCGAGGCCCGCGGCCGCGAGCCGGGCGGGGAGCAGGTCGGCGAGCTGGCCGACGATGGCACAGTGCCGGGCGGCATCCGCGGGCGCGGTCGGCCGGTCGAGGCCGGTCGTGGCCGCGTCGGCGACGGCGTCGGCGGGGATGAGGTCGTGGCGCAGGGCCGTCTCCGTCAGGCCGAGGTTGCGCTCCCCGGCCTCCAGCAGGTAGGCCGCGAGCAGCGTGTCGAACGCGGCCCCGGCGAGCCGCATGCCGGCGGCGCGGACCGCCACCTCCTGCGCCTTGAGGTCGTGGCCCTGCTTGGACACCGCCGGATCGGCGAGCAGGTCGCGGATCGACGGACTGGCGGCGAGCCGGTCGGCGTCGGCCCAGACGGTGAGCCCGCCGGCCGCGAGCGCGAGCCCCAGCGGCGGCGACATGCTCGTGCCGGCAGCGTCGCGGCACACGCAGACGACCACCGGCGGCGCGGCCCGCAGCCGGGCGACGACCGCGGCGATCTGCGGCTCGTCGGTCGCGATGACGACGTCCGGCGTTGCCGGGCCGCCCGCGGCGGTCGATGCGTCAGCCGCCGCGGACTCGTCGTCGCCGTCGAGATCGAAGAGCGTGCCGGGAGCCCGTCGCGGCTTCGATGCCGCGAGCTGCGGCGTACCAGGCTGCGGCGTACCAGGCTTCGATGCCGCGGGCGCGGCCGCACCGGCATCGCCGGCCGCCGGCCGCGACTGCGATGGACCGGCACCCTTCACCCTGGCGAGCAGGCTGCGGAACCCGAGTTCGCGGAGAAAGTCCGCCAGCCGCGCGGCATCGGGCTGATGGAGGAGTCCGGCATCCCAGGGAAGGTCGAGCGGCGCGGCGGTGTCGAGCCGGATCAGTTCGCGGCCGGCGCGGGCCGTGCCGGCATGGGCGGCGAGGTTTTCCCTGCGCTTCGCACCGTTCACCTCGTCCACGTGGGCGAGCAGTTCGTCGAGGGTGCCGTAGCGCTGCAGGAGTTCGCCGGCGATTTTCGGCCCGATGCCGGGGACGCCAGGCACGTTGTCCACGGCGTCCCCGACGAGCGACAGGAAATCGACCACCTGCCCGGGGCCGATGCCCCAGTCGGCCTGGAGTTCGGCCGTGCCGAACGGCGCGTTGGTCCGCAGGTTGTAGAGCCGGACGTGGTCGCCGAGCAGCTGCCGGGCGTCCTTGTCGGAGGTGGCGATGATGCAGTCGCCGCCGCGGGACACCGTCCGCGTCGCCAGCGTGGCGAGAAGATCGTCGGCCTCGAATCCGCTGCGTTCGAGGCAGGGAATGCCCATCACGTCGAGCAGCCGGCGGATCAGCGGGATCTGCGGCACGAGGTCGGCCGGCATGTCGGGCCGGTTGGCCTTGTAGGCGGCGAATTTTTCATGGCGAAACGTCGGCCCGGGGGCGTCGATGGCGCAAAACAGGTAGTCGGGCCGGCGGTTCTCGATGATGTCGAGGAGGTCGCGGGTGAACCCGAACACGGCCGACACGGGCGTGCCGTCGGGAGCCGCCATCTCGGGCAGGGCGTGAAACAGCTGGTAGATCCGCGACAGCGTGTCGATGGCCCACACCGTCCTGCCGTGCAGGTCGGGGTCGGCGGCGGGGGCGGCAGCGGCGTCGTTCATGCGAGCCGCAGCATAGACGACTTTCGGCGACCCGGTTCGCCGGGTGGGCGGCCGCTCAGTCGCCGGCCCGCCGGCCTGTCAGTCGCCGGCCGGCGGCTCGTACTCGAAATCCTTCCACTTCATCGCCCGGCGGAAGGGCTCGATCCGCAGTACGACCTCGCCGTTTTGGAAGATCCGCACCGTGCCGCTCGTCTCGCTCACGGCCACCGCCACGCTCTTGGTGCGCCGGGTGATCGCCGCCGCCGCCCAGTGCCGGGCCCCGAGGCCTTTGGCCACCGACACGTTCTCCGCCGAGGCGTCGATGTAGCGGGCGGCCGCCTCGACCGTGCCGTCCGAGCCGACGACGAAGGCGCCGTCGAGCTGGGCGATCTCCTTGATGCCCTCCCGGACCCGCGGATCGGTCAGCCGTCGCTCTGACCGGCTGTAGCCGCGGACCGGATCGAAGCCCGTCGAGTGGCTCGACTGGATCACCTTGCGGGCGTCGCCGACCACGAACAACGTGCCCACCGGCTTCCCTTCGCGTCCCTCGCGGCCGATCTCCACCGCCAGATCGACGACCAGCTTGAGCGTCTCCAGCGGGACCTTCGTCTCCAGGTTGCGGAGGTCGCGGCTCGTCAGCTGGCCGAGATGCTCGGCCAGCCGGAGCACGCTCACCGAGTCGATCGTCCCCGCCTCGAAGCCGCTGTAGACGGCCACGACCCGGGCCTCGGGCGCGATCATCTCGGCGGCGACGAACTCCAGCAGCGCCTGCGTCAGCCGCTCGTGCACGGGCAGCCCGGCGACGTCGAGGACGATCGTGCGCAGGCCATGGTCCACCGCGCCCGCCAGCACCCCCTCCTCGTCGGCGGCGACGAGCACGCTGGCCGCGCCCGCCTGGCTCCGAATGCTCTCCCAGTCGTACCGCTGGTCCACGAGGAGCAGGATCGCCTCGGCCGCGGTCGTCTCCACCAGCCTCGCGGCATTGTCGATCAGCGACGCGAGTTGCGGGGAGACTTCTACCGGTGTCATGGGTCCGCTCGCCGGGGCGGATCGGGCACGGCAGCGCAGGCCGCGCCGCCCGCCGCACGGCCAGAGGGGCCGCGTCCGCGGGACGCCGCCGCGGAAGGGTACGTCGGAACCGGCGGACGATCAAGGACAGGCCTTCGGCGCCGATCCGGGGCCGATCAGGGATAGGCGATCAGCGCCAGGTCGAGGACGCCCGGTCAGCGCCGCCGGCTCCGCTGACCGTTCCCCTCCGGCTGCGCGGCGACCGGTGCCGGCGTTGCCTTCATCGGACCGTTGAAGGCCGCGATGCCCCCCGGCAGCACCGTGCCCCAAGCCCGCTCCTGGTAGATGGTGAGCGCGTGCAGGGCATGGCCGAGCGGACCGATCTTCCAATCCCTGGACGGCTCGCGGGCCAGGGCCGAAACGAGGAATTCGGTGGCCGCCACCACCCGCGGCTCGTAGAGCCGCTCCTGGTCGAGCGAGCCCACCAGCCATTCGAGGATGTGGCCCGTGGTCTGGATCTTGCGATCGACATCGTCCTCGCGATCGGCCGGATACTTGAACCACTCCGTGCTGAACGAGCCGTCGGCGTTCTGCAGCTTGCCGAGGGCGAAGTTCTGGTAGTCGCGGACGTATTTGTCGGCCCGCAGATAGGCTCCGTCGAGCTGGCCGGTGGCCCGCAGCCGGCGCTGGCAGCCGTAGGCGAGGCCGAACAAGCGGTGCGTGCCGCCACACGGCGCCCCGCGAATCGGCTGCTCGATCTCCTCGGCGACGAGCTTCTCCAGCGTCCAGGCGACGCCGTCCCGGCTCTGCCACTCGGCGTCCGTGGGCAGGTAGTGGGCCAGCGCGATCAGGGCGAACGTCAGCTCCGTGCCCGCCTTGCACGACAGCTTCTCCTCCTCGATCAGGTCGGTGACGGTGAACTTCTTCGACTGGATCTGAATCGGCGAATCGGCGGCCACCCGGCACTGGGCGAGAATCGCCAGGTACTGGGCGGAATGCCCCTGGACCCCGATCCCCTTCTGCGCGGTCAGCCGGTCGCCGGCGGCAGCCAGCATCACCTGCCCCTTGCACCGCCCTGCCATGTTCGACCAGCCGATGGCGTTGACGAGGTCGCCCCCCGGCCCGCCGACGCGGATCTGGGTCGGGATGCCGAACGCGATGAAGCCGTGCATCACCTCCCAGGGCGTGTGCTGGGCCGTGTTGAGCGGACGGCGCTGGTAGACGGCGAGCGTCTGGGCGATCCTCCCCCGCAGCCGCTCGAACCGCTGCGTCCGGGGCGCCGCCTTGCCGGTCGGCTGGAGCCGCGTGACCACCAGCGGCGGCGTCGGCCGACGGCTGCCGGCGGGCGGAGCCACGACCACGGTCGCCGCCGGCCGCGGTGCCGGTCGCGCCGGCACGTACCGCGGGTTGACGGCGTCGGCGGCGACCTTGCGGGCCATCGTGCCGACTGCCGAGCCGAATGCCTGCGTCTCCTGCAAGGTGGGCAGCCGTTGCGGGGCCGGGGGCCGCGTTGCCGGAGCCGTCGCCGGAACGCGGTCAGCCTGTCGCTCCCGGGGCAGGGCCGCGACCTTCGTCGATTTCGCCGACCGCTCCACGTCGGCGGCGGTCGGCGGCACCGGCGCCGGAATGAACTCGCGCGGCTCCTGCTCGCGACCGATCAGGGTGTCGAAAAATCGGGCCGGGCCCGACCGGCTGCGCGTTCCGGCCGCCTCCACCGGGGAGGTCAACCGCTGCGCGGCTGCCAGCATCGTGACGACGACGACCGCCACCACCGCCACCCTTCCCGTGGACCGCCCCAGACCACGGGAACGACGACACGCGGGCAGGCCGTCGGCCGCCTCTGACTGCGAGGACTGGGGCATGTGGGTGGAGCGCTCGTTGCAAGGCCTCGGGTGGAGTGCTGGGGGTATCGGCAGGCCGCGGCCACCGATCGTGACCGGTCGTCGGGGTCACCAGCAGGTTCCGTCATGTTTCCCGCCCGGTGCAGCCGGCAAAGTCCCCCACGTTCGCGTGGACTCGTGCCCTGGTCCCGGTTCGTGACACGCCGTCGGAGTCGTCCCGACTCCCCTGCGGCGCCTGGCTCAAAAGAGCTTTCGAAACGCCTCGGCGATCGACCAGGATTCGGACGCGTCGCCGGGATCGGCGGCCCAGGCCCGCCACTTGTTCACGTCGTCGCCCAGGTCCCGGCCGCTGACTTTCTTGAGTGCGGCGACGGCCCGGTACTGCACCGCGGGGTCGGGATCTTCGAGGGCCCGCGCCAACACCGGTATGGCCGCGCCATCCCCGAGGTTGCCCAGTTCCCGCAAGGCCCGCAGCCGCACGTCGAGATCCCGATCGGCTTGATAGCGGGCCGAGAGCAACTGCAGCGCCTCCGGGCCGCCCCGTTTCGCCCAGGCACCGAGGGCGGACATCCGGACCCGCGGTTCCGGATCCTCCAGCCCGCCACGGCAGATCGAGACCGCCGCGGGCGTGTCGAACCCGGCCGCCGTCTCGACGATCCGGGCCCGGACCCGCGGGTCGTGCTCCTCGAGCACGCGGGCGGCCAGGCGGGCGGTGAATTCGGCCTGCTGCTGCGACGTGCCCCCCTTGGCGGCCTTGGCCTCGGTGGCCATGGACGCCATCCTCTGATCGGCGGTCGTGCCATACTTCGCCTGCTCGCGGGCCAGCTTCTGCTGGTCGGGAAACGGCGTCCAGGCCGACGGGAGCGACGCGCAGCCGACGATCGGGCACATGCCGATCATCAGGGCGACGCGGGCGAACGATCCCGCTGGGCGACAAGCGGACGCACGACTGGACATCGTCTTGTTTTCCGAGTGCTGGCCGGGTGTGGCGGTGGATAGATAGCGTCGCCGCCACGGTCAGGCCAGCCCAGTCGGCGACCGGGAGAAGTCGACGCAGACCGCCCCGCCTGCCCGGCTGGCTGGTCGGCCGGGCAGACGCCGCACCGTCCGCTTCCACGCCGGACGCGGGTCAGGGACAATAGACCGGGTCCGGCATGGAGCAGACGTCGCCTGCACGGGCCGTGCCGTCCCCCGTCCCGACCGGTATCAGTCCATGCTGCCGCCGCCGCTGACACGCTGGTCGATCGGCCTGCTGGCCAGCCTCGGCCCGTTCGTGGCCGGCACGACCGCAGCCGAGCCGGGGGCGTTCGCGACGGTCGAGGCCCGGCAGGCCGCGGGCGTCCGCACACTCGCCGGCCGGATCGTGATCGAAGCCGTTGACGGCGGCATGCTCCTCGAACTTCCCGACCAGCGGTATGAACTCCTGCCGCCCGAGTCCATCGTGTCCCGCACCGCCCTGCCCGACGAACCGGCGCGGGAAGCGCCGCGCGATCTCGGCCGGCGGATCCTCGCCGACCTGCCGGCGGGCTTCGACGTGCACCTCTCCCGGCACTACGTCATCTGCTTCAACACCTCGCGCGAGTACGCGAAGTGGGTCGCCGCACTGTTCGAGCGACTGCACGAGGCGTTCACGACCTTCTGGAAGAACGCCGGACTCGACGTCGCGGAGCCGGACCAACCGCTGATCGTGGTCATCTTCTCCGACCGGCAGCAGTACGAGACGTTTGCGACGCGGGACGTCGGCCCGGCCGCCGATCGCGTCGTCGGCTACTACAACCTCGCCAGCAACCGGGTCACGACGTTCGATTTGACCGGCAGCGACGTGCTCACCCGCCAGGCGCGCCGACCGCCCGGCCGGGTGGGACCGGAGATCCTCGCCAGCCCCGAGGCGGCCGGTCTCGTCGCGACGCTCGTGCACGAGGCGACCCACCAGATGGCGTTCAACTGCGGCATGCACCGGCGGCTGGCACCGATCCCCCTCTGGCTCAGCGAAGGCATCGCCACCTACTTCGAGACCCCCGACCTCTCCAGCCCACGTGGCTGGAAGGGGATCGGCATCGTCAACCGGCCGAGGCTCGAGCGGTTCCTCAAGACCGCCGGGCCGGGCTGGGCCCGCGGTCTCGTGATCGACGACGGCGCGTTCCGCGCGGCCGACACGGCCGAGGACGCCTACGCCCGCGCCTGGGCCCTAACCCACTTCCTCGCCCAGACCCGCAAGCCGAAGTTCACGGCCTACCTGCGCCGGCTCGCGGCCACGAAGCCGCTCGCCGACGACTCGGCCGAACAGCGGGAACGCGACTTCGAGGCCGCGTTCGGCGACACCCCGGCCGCCGTGGAAGAGGCCGTCCATCGGTCGATGGCCCGGCTCCAGTCCCGCCTTCCCTGAGCCGGGCCGGAGGGAGCCACGCGCCGTCGGTGCCCGCAGGGCTCGCCGCAAACGCTGGAATCGGTGATAGTGATGCGGCGACGCACCGTTCCCGGCCCCCGGTCGGGATCCCGGCCCACGCCCGACGGGGCGTCGCCATCACCATCCCGGAGGACCGCGTCATGCCGACCGAACCTGGTTTCCCCGCCTCCACGCTCTCCCGACGCCACCTCCTCGGCGGCACGGTCGGCCTCGCGGCCGGCGCGGCCCTGACGCGCGGCCTGCCCGGTGGCGTGTTCGTCGCCGGCAGCGAACGGATGCGCGTCGGGCTCGTGGGCTGCGGCGGCCGCGGCACCGGCGCCGCCATGCAGGCCGTCATGGCCGATCGGGCGGTGCGGATCGTGGCCATCGGCGACCTGTTCGCGGACCAGGTCGCCACGGCCGTCGCGATCCTCGGCCGCGCGACGGACGACGGCTTCGCCTGCCCGCCCGACGCCCGGTTCGTCGGAGCCGAGGCATGGCGCCAGGTCATCGAGGCGGACGTCGATATGGTGATCCTCGCGACGCCCCCGGACTGTCGTCCGCTTCATCTGGCGGCCGCCGTGGCGGCCGGCAAACACGTCTACTGCGAGACGCCGGCCGCGATCGACATGGCCGGCGCGGAGACGATGGCGGCGGCCTGTGCGACGGCCCGCGACCGCGGCCTGTCGCTGATGTCGGGACTTGCCTGGCGCAGGGATCGCGACACCGACCGGCTCGTCGGCCGGCTGCACGACGGGACGATCGGCCGGTTGCTGGCGGCGCGGATGACGACTCGCGTCGGCCTCCCCTGGCATCGGTCCGCCGAGCCGGGTTGGTCGGCGTGCGAAAGCCGGCGCCGCAACTGGATCGCCTGCCCGGACCAGTCGGGGGGCGACGTCGTCGAGCGCCAGGTCCACGCCATCGACAAGGCCCTGTGGGTGCTCGGCGACGAGGATCCCGTGGCAGTCGAATCGCTCGGGTCAGCGACGCCGGACGGGACGCCGATCAGGTTCCTGTTCGCCGACGGTCGCACGCTGACCATCGACGGCGGCCGTCGCGCTGGGCAACCCGACGTGGCCTCCGAGATCATCCACGGCGAACGCGGCCGGTGCGATCTGCGGCAGGCAGGCCGGGACGGGCCGCCGGTCGGCCGTGGCCTCGGTGCCGGCCGCCACCAGGCCGCCATCGGCGACCTGATCGAGGCTTTGCGGACCGGCCGGCGGGTGGACGACGGCCCGATCCTCGTCCGGGCGACGACCGCCAGCCTTCTCGGCCGCGCGGCAGCGGCCGCCGCCACCGCGCTCCCCTGGCAGTCCGGGCCGACCTTCACGCCGCCCCGGCCCGTATAATCGGTACGGTCCGGTGGCCGCTGGCCCGACCCGGGAACGGCAGCCGATATCCGCCGGGGTCGTCCACTCCGTGACCGCCCCGACGCCGGGCTTCCATCCCGCCCGCACGGTCCGCGGCTGAAGAGGGGTTTCGCATGGCAGCCAATCGCACGGTCACGTCGCTGAGCATCGCGCTCATCGTCTTCGTGATGCTGACCTTCGTGCTCGCCATCATGGTGTACGTGGTCTTCGGCCAGCGGCTCGACCAGGAGAAGCGGGCCGACGAGGCGGTCGCCGAGACGGCGAAGACGCGGACCGAGCTCAACGCGGCGATCGACGAGAAGCGCAAACTGCAGGAACTGATCGGCGTCGCCGCGGAAAAGACGGCCGCCGAAATCGAGACCGAGACGGCGGAGTGGCTCGCCAAGGATTTCGCCGGCTTCAACGAGGATCCCAAGACGCTGCGCAAGCTCGTCTCCTGGCTGGCCGATGCCATCGTCGCCAAGGACGGCCAGATGGACAAACTCCGGCAGGACGGCGACAAGTCGGTCGCGGAGAAGGTCGCCGCACTGGCGGCGGAGAAGACATCGACCAGCCAGAAGGAGACCGAACGCGAGCGACTGGAGAAGGAACTGGCCGATCTCAAGAAGCAGTTCAACGCGGACCGCGCCGGGTTCCAGGAGAAGCAGGACCAGCTGACCAAAGAGCACCAGAAGGCGCTCGGCGAGGTGACCAATTTCGAGCGGCTCAGGTCGGAGGTCGAGAAGTTCAAGCCGGTGCTCCCGGCTGCGTATCGGGAGTTCGAAACCCGCAAGGAGTACGACCCGAAGAGGGCGTTCGAGGCGCAGCAGGAGCCGGAGGGGAAGCTGAGCGTCGTTTCCAAGGTGCTCAAGGATCTGCGGCTCACCGTTCGCAGCCAGAACGACCTGCTGGCCAAGCTCAACGCCACCGATCCCGCCGTGCAAAAGGCGGTCATCACCGCAGCCCCCAAGGACGAGTTGATCGAACGCTTCGACGGACAGGTGCTGTCGGTGAACGAATCGGACCGGTCCGCCGTGCTGTCGTTCACCTCGACGGCCGGCCTGCGGCCCGGCCTGCTGATGGACGTCTACGATCGGTCCGAAACCCGGCCGCTCGTCGGCAGCGGCAAGGGCGTGATCGAGGTGCTCGCCGTGGACGGCCCGACACGGGCTCGCGGCCGAATCCGCAGCGATTCCACCCGGGCGCCGATCCTCGCCGGGGACGGGCTGGCAAGCGGCCTCTGGTCCCCGGGCGGCGAGATGGAGGTCGTCATCGTGGGGTACGTCCAGATCGACGGCGACCGCGACCCCGACCTCGGCGAACTCGTGTCGCGGATCGAGAACTTCGGTGGCCGCGTCGTCGATGCCGTGTCACCCGCGACGAGCCTCGTCGTCGATGCCGGCCTGCCGAAGACGATCGCCGGCGACACCAAACCGCCTCCGGGGTGGAGCGTGGACCAGGAGAAAACCGAGAAGATCCGGCGCAAGAACCAGCTCGAGGCGGCCAAGGGCCTGGGCATCAAGACGGTGACCGTCGGCGGCCTGCTCGACATGCTGGGCGTGAATCGCGGGGAAATCGAAACCGGCAGCCTGCCCCGGCGGGGCCTCCAGCAAACCGCTTCCCCGCGCTGACGCCCGATGGCATGATATGGCTCCGTCGGGGCCGGGACGGCCCCGCGATCTCCGGAGTCTCTCCATGCCTCGCCTCGTCAACCGTGACTTCCGACTCCTGCGCACCGGGCCGCTCGCGGCGGCGCTGGCGGTCCTGCTGTCCGTGGCCATCCCCTGCCCGGCCGCCGAGCCCGACGCCGACGGTTTCACGCCGCTGTTCGACGGCAGTTCGCTCGCCGGCTGGGAGGGCAAGCCGGATTTCTGGTCGGTCCGCGACGGGGCAATCGTGGGGGAGAACACCGCGGCGAAGCCGACGAAGGGGAACACGTTCCTCATTTGGCGCGACGGCCTCGTCGACGACTTCGAACTTCGGCTCCGTTACCGGCTGACCGGCGCCGGGGGCAACAGCGGCGTCCAGTACCGGAGCAAGGATTTCGGTGACTTCGTCGTCGGCGGCTACCAGGGGGACTTCGAGTCCGGGACGAAGTATTCCGGCATCCTCTACGAGGAGAAGGGCCGCGGCATCCTCGCGGAGCGCGGGCAGAGGATCACGATCGACGCCGCCGGCAAGAAGGTGCCCGGCGAGCCGATCGGCGCGGCGGCCGACCTGCAGAAGGTCATCAAGACCGACGACTGGAACGACTTCGTCGTGATCGCCCGCGGCAACCGGCTGTCCCACTTCATCAACGGGCAGTTGATGTCGGAGACGACCGACGAACAGGCCGACAAGCGGTCGTTCGAGGGGGTGCTGGCGCTGCAGGTCCACGCCGGGCCGCCGATGAAAATCGAGGTCAAGGACATCCGCCTCAAGCGGCTGAAACTCGCCGACGGCCGACGCAAGCTGGTGCTGGTGGCGGGCAAACCGAGCCACGGCCCGGGCGAGCACGAGTTCCGGGCCGGCACGCTGCTCGTGAAGAAGTGCCTCGACGCGGCCCGGCTGCCGCTGGTGACGGCCGCCTACCGCGACGGCTGGCCCGCCGATCCGACCGCCTTCGACAATGCCGACGCCGTGTTCTTCTTCGCCGACGGCGGCGCCGGACACCCCGTCATCAAGAGCAACCGGCTGGCCCAGATCGACGCCCTGGCCAAGCGTGGCGTCGGCATCGCCTGCCTGCACTACGCCGTCGAGGTGCCGAAGGAAAAGGGGGGGCCGCAGTTCCTCGACTGGCTCGGTGGGTATTTCGAGGCCCACTGGTCGGTGAACCCGCACTGGAAGCTGCGGCAGGTGGAGATCGCCTCCGGCCACCCGATCACCCGGGGCGTGAAGCCGTTCGAGACGCAGGACGAGTGGTACTACCACATGAGGTTTCGCGATCCGCCGGCCGGGATCACGCCGATTCTGACCGCCGTGCCCCCTGACGACACCCGGGACAAGCCGGACGGAACGCACAGCAACAATCCGACGGTCCGGGCCGCCAAGGGCACGCGGGAGTCGCTGGCCTGGGCCTACGAGCGGCCTGCCGGCGGCCGCGGCTTCGGCTGCACCGGAGCCCACTTCCACCGCAACTGGTCGGACGACGACTTCCGGCGGATGATGCTCAACGCCCTGGTCTGGGTGAGCGGACTCGACGTCCCCGCCGAGGGCGTCATGTCGGCGCCGACGGCGGAGGATCTGATCGCCAACCAGGACCCGAAGGGCCAGAAGAACTGACCACGGACACGAACCCAAGGGGAGCCAAGAGATGCCGACGCTGACGGTCGAGGGTGTGGGTGCTTTCACGGTGCCGGCCGGCAAGCGGCTGGTGAACGCGCTGGTGGACGAGTGCGGCATTGATCAGCTGCATGCCTGCGGTGGCGTGGCCCGCTGCACGACCTGTCGCGTCGTGTTCCGCGCCGGCGAACCGGCGTCGATGACGAAGGCGGAGCGGGACGTGCTCGCCGCCAAGGGGCTGGCCGGCACGCCGGGGCTGCGGCTCTCCTGCCAGATCACCTGCGACGCCGACATGACCCTCGAGGCGCCGAGCCGGCTGGCCGGCTCGGGCCGGGCCGACGCCGGCCGCCGCCCCGCCGACGCCATCGAGCCGCCGCCGGAGCCGGCGACCTGATCCCCGAGGGTCGCCCGGAACCCACGTTCAGGTCGGCGGCACGATCCGCCGGCCGGCGAGAAACAACGGCAGCAGGGCAAGGACGACCAGCGCCCACCGAACCCCGCACGTCGCCAGCACCAGGGCGGCGTCGAGCGTGATGATCGCCATGATCGCGTTCCCGACCGCGGGTTGCACCCGCCCCGGAACCGGCGTGAGGACGCCGCCGGCGGCCCGCACGAGGATCGAGGCTGAGAGCAGGCCCCAGAGCAGGAGCCAGTCGTGCGACCGCAGGCCGCCGGCCGTTGCGGCCTGACCGCCCAGCCAGACGTGCCCGGCGGCAAGCGCCAGCCCCGCCGCCATCACGGCCATCCCGGCCACCAGTCCGGCCCGCGGGCTGCGGCCGGCCTCGTCGCGGGCGTAGAGCGTGATCCCGGCCACGTAGACCGCCATGCCGAGCGGGATCAGCCACTCGCCGAGCCCGGCCGGCCCCCCGGCGGCCGTCATCCCCAGCAGCCAGTTGAGGCCGCGGCAGGCGCCCATCACGACCGGGCCCAGGGGCGTCCGCCGCGCATGCCGGTCGTAGAGCCAGACCGCGAGCGTGAGGCCGGCGCCGACGGCCGCCGGACCCGGGAACCCCGACACGACCGCGGCGGCGCACGCGGCCCCGGTGCCGGCGGCCAGCAGGACGTGGCCGACCCGGGCGGCCGCGGCGAGGCCGATCGCGGCCCTGGGCAGCGGCCGCTCCGGCCGCTCGCGCCGGTCGATCTCGACGTCCTCGACGTCGTTGAGCACCATGCCCGCGGCGTAGAAGCAGAGCGAGGCCAGCACCGCCAGCCAGCAGGCGGCGGGGGGAGCCGACGCCGCCGTCCAGTGGGCCGACACGAGGAAGCCGGCGAGCACGTCCGCGGCGGCCGTCGCGTGATTGGGAAGCCGCACGAGCCTGAGCCAGTCGAGCATGAGGGACGAATCTCCGCGTGACACGGGGCAGCCAACCCTGACCGTCGTTAACTCGACGCCGACCGGTAGCGGTCGAGGGCGGCCCGGAACACGATCCGCGACATGACGAGGGCGGCCACGGCCGCCAGCACCGCCCCGGCGACCGGCCCCCAGGCCGCGCCGCCAAGCGGCCGGGCGATGACCCGGGCCGGGACGTTCACCACGAGCAGGATCGGGATCACGAACGTGCACAGGGCGCGCAGCGGGCCGCCCCACGGGCCGGCGTAGATCTCGGCCGGATAGCGGGAGAAGTTCGTCAGGTAGAACCAGAAGTCGTACAGGCTCTGATTTCGCCCCATGAAGATCGTGGCCGCGGCCAGCATGATGATCAGGCCGTAGAGGATCGCCACGCCGCAGACCACGAGGAGCGGATAGAGCAGCCAGGCGAGCGGCGGCGGCACATGGCCCATCCGCGACACCGACCAGCCGAGCAGCCCGACGCCGACCAGCCCGTTGGCGAAGGCCGAGAAATCGACCCGGTGGAGCGAGAGCAGGAACTGCGCGTCGAGCGGCTTCGTGAGCACGGCGTCGAGCCCGCCGCTGCGGACCATCTCCGTGAGTTCCTCGGCGCTCGGCATGAACAGGGCCTGGACGATCGAATTGATGATCAGGCCCGTGGCCACGAAGGCGAAGAACGGTTCCCGCGACCAGCCGGTGCCGCGGCCGATCTCCGGGGTGAAGGTGAACACGAGCAGGTAGAAGGCGAGGTTCATCGACATCCAGCCGAGGCTGGTGACGCACTCGAGGATGAAGTTCGCCCGGTAGGTCATGTCGCGGACGAGGCACGCCCTGGCGAACGTGGCGAAGATCGCGATGTAGCGGCCCATGGGCTGCCCCGCATGGAAAATGCTTTACGGACCCGGAGGTTCAGGATACCGTGCCGGTGCCGAGGATGGCCTGAACGTCGGCCCGCCTCCGGCAATGTGCCCGATCCCCACAACTCGAGGAGTGGCTTCCATGATCCGATCCCTGGCGATCGTCTGCCTGGTGGGGGCCGGAATGGCCTTCACGACGCCCCCCTGTCGCGGCGAGCCGCCGGCCGGGGCGGCCGTCGCCGAGAAGCCGGTCGCCGCACAGCCTGCCGGCCTGAAGCCCGCGGGGGCCAGGGTCGGCTACACGCTGATCATCTTCGGGCCCGAGATGGATGCCGTCGTCAAGGCAGCCGGGCTCGACGGTCACAAGACCCTCGGCGGGCCGTACCTCGGCACCTGGCACGACCTCAAGGGGGCCAAGGCGATCCGGCCGGGTCGACTCGACGGCCTCGAGCGCGGCGAGTTCGACATGCTGCTGCTCGCCTCGCCGCACTGCTACCCGAATAAGGATTCGTGGGGAGATGGACAGGGCCTCGATTCGACCGCTGCGATCCTCTGCGCGACGGGCCTCAAGAACAATCCGAATTTCCGCCTCGTCTGGCAGACCTGGCCATGGCCGCGGGGGGATATCGCCGAGAAGAAGCTTTCCCTCCCGCCGGCCAGTGCGGAATCGCCCCCGGATCTTCGCGGGCTGGAGAAGGTCGCAGACGAGATCAATGCGCACCACGGCCGCCAGGTGATGGTCATTTCCCCCGCCGCGGAATTGTGTTGGGACCTCGCACGGATGGTCGCCGATGGCAAGTTTCCCGGGATCACCGACCCCTTCGAGTTGTGGGTCAACGCAAACATGTGGGAGCCCGGCTCCCACGTGAGCACCCTGATCCACTACTGCAATCTGGCGACCATGTACGGGGTCTCACCGATCGGGCTGAAGCCGGATTTCTCCGGCATCAAGCGCGGTGGCGGCAAGGGGCGGGCCTACACCTTCGATGATCTGGCGCCGATCACCGACGAGCAGCGGGAGATCCTCCAGCGACTCGCCTGGGAGAAGGTCACTTCGTACCCCTACTCGGGCGTCAAAAAGCCCTGATGCACGGGCGATGCGGGAGGTCCGCGCGGCGGATCGCCGGCGAACGACAAGACACGGTTCTGAACACGAGTTCCCGAAGAGGTTCTTCCATGGTTCGATCACCGATCCGATCATTGTTTGGCGTTTTCGCGTTGGCGTGGGCCGGCATGACGATGCCGCCCGGGAACTCGGTTGCCGACCCGCCGGCCGGCGCGGCGGTCGCCGAAAGGCCGGTCGCCGCACAGCCTGTCGGCGCGAAGACCGCGGGGGCCAGGGTCGGCTACACGCTGATCCTCTGGGGCTGCGAGGATCCGGTCATCAAGGCCCTCGGCATCGAAGGGCACAAGACCCTGGGCGGGCCGTACCTCGGCACCTGGCACGACATCAAGGGGGCGAAGGCGATCGGCAAGGGACGTCTCGACGGGCTGGAACGCGGCGATTTCGACATGCTGCTCGTCGCGACGCCGCACTGCTATCCGAGCCCGGAATCCTGGGGAGGCGCGTTGGGACTCGAGTCGACCCCCGCGATCCTGTGTGACGCCGGCGTCAAGAACAACCCGAACTTCCGCCTCGTCTGGCAGACCTGGTTATGGGCCCACACGACGGGCCGGGGCTCGACAACCATTGACGTCGCCAGATCGATCGGATCGGTGCCCCCGGAGTCGCTCCGTGAACTGGAGAAACTCGCCACCGTGGTCAACGAGAAACTCGGCCGCCAGGTCCTGGTGATCTCCCCCGCCGGCGAGGCGACCCGCGAACTCGTCGAGATGGTCGCCGCGGGGAAGTTCCCCGGCATCACCGAGCCCACGGACCTGTGGCTGGCCGGCGACATGTGGCAGCCTGGCCTGCACGTCCGCTCGCTGATCGCCTACTGCAACGCGGCCGCGATGTACGGCGTATCGCCGATCGGCTGCACTCCCGACTTCTCGGGCCTGTCGTTCGGCGGCGGCAAGACGCCGAAGGGCACGATCGCCGATCTGGCGCCGGTCACGGACGAACAGCGCGCGATACTCCAGCGGATCGCCTGGAACGCCGTCACGAGTTCGCCAGCATCGGGCGTCAAGAAGCCCTGACCGGCCCCGGACCGCCACCGCGTTTCGCCCGTCGTCAACCGCCGAACGCGCTGTAGCGGCGCGTGCCGCGGCGCCAGGCGAGCCGGCAGGCGACGATCATCACCAGCACCCAGCCAGCCTCGATCGCCAGATCGCGGACCAGGGCCCAGCCGCGGACCTTGCCCAGCCAGATCGCCGCGGGAAAGTAGGCGGTGTACTCGAAGGGCAGCCAGCGGACGACGTCGGCGAGGCTCACGCCGCCGCCGAGCGGGATCCCGGCCAGCATGTCGATCGGGAACATGTGCCCGGAGAGCAGGTACTGCACGAGCATGTAGGCGAAGACGATGCTCGAGGTTTCCAGGACCCAGAAGCCGAGCATGCCGAGGGTGGCCTCCATGAAGAAGCCGAGCAGAAACGAGAGCACCAGGGCCAGCAGGAAGGCGACGATCGTCGGCGCGTCCGGAGGGGGCGGAAAGTAGCCGCGGCAGAGGAAGAACACGAGGGCGAACGGCAGGATCGCCACGGCGTAGTAGACGAGCTTGTGGGCGATCCGGGCGGCCAGCAGGAAGGCGACGTAATCGACCGGCTGGACGAGGTATTTCTTCACCGACCCGTCGCGGATGCTCCGCGAGATGCCCCCGGCCAGCCCGGGCATGCTGGAGAAGGCCCGCGTCAGCATGGTGAGCAGGTAGTAGGCGACGATGTCCTCCCGCGAGTAGCCGGCGATGTCCGACCGGGTGGTGGCGGCGAAGACGGCGGTCCAGAGGAAAACCTGGGTGACGATCGGCAGGAACCGCATCAGCGTGCCGAGGACGAAGTCGCCCCGGTAGGCGAGCCGGTCCTCGAGGCAGATGGCGAGCATCGTCCCCCAGACGCGGAGGCTGGCACGCAGGCCGCCAACGGCGGGCGCCGTGGGGGGTGTCATGGTCCGGCCTCCGCCGCGACGGCGGTCGGTCGGTCCGGCCGGGGCGCCGCCCGAAACAGCTCGGCGACGATCTCCTCCAGCGGCACGTCCTCGACCGACACGTCGCGGACCCCGGCGCCGCGCAGAATCTCGGGGAGCACGTCGGCGATCCGCTGCCGGTCGATCCGCAGGATCACCTGCGGACCGCGGACCTCGCAGGGAAAGCCGAACCGCTCGACCCGTTCCCGGGACGGGGCCTCATCGAGATCGAGCGTCACGATCTTGTGGGTCGTGAACCGGTCGACGATCTCCGCCAGCGACCCGTCGTAGAGGATCTCGCCGTGCGTGATCACCACCACGCGCTCGCAGAGGGCCGCCACGTCCTTCATGTAGTGGGTGGTGAGCATCACCGTCACCCGGCGTTCCGCCTGCACGTGGCGGAGAAACTCGTGGATCGTGTGCTGGGCGACGACGTCGAGGCCGATCGTAGGCTCGTCGAGAAACAGCACCTCCGGCTCGTGGAGCAGCGCGGCGACGAGTTCCAGCTTCATCCGCTCGCCGAGCGACAGCTCGCGGACCGGCTGGAGGATCAGCCGGCGAACGTCGAGCAGGTCCACCAGCTCGTCGCGGGTTCGGGCGAAGCGGGCGGGATCGAGCCGGTAGATTTCCCGGTGGAGCCGGAAGCTCTCGGCCGCGGGCAGGTCCCACCACAGCTGGTTCCGCTGCCCCATCACGAGCGCGAACCGGCGCCGGAACTCGTCGGCCCGCTCCCAGGGGACGTGGCCGAGCACCCGGGCGGTGCCCCGCGACGGGGTGATGATCCCGGAGAGCAGCTTGAGGAGCGTCGTCTTGCCGGCGCCGTTGGGGCCGAGCAGGGCCACGAACTCCCCGCGCCCCACCTCCAGGTCCACGCCCCGGAGGGCCGCGACGGTCCGGCTGGTCCGGCGAAACAGCCCGCGAATGCTGGCCCCAAGCCCCTCCGGCTTGTCGTAGACCCTGTATTCCTTGGCCAGGCCGGCGACGGAAATCACGGCGGGCTGGGGCGTGCTCCCGGCGGTGTTGTGCATGGGGCGAGTATAGGGGAAAACCGTGCGCCGGCCCGGGGTGGGCCGGGGAGAACGGGACCATGCTGCGGATCGGACTCGGACACGACAGCCACCGGCTCGGGCCCGGTGACGCGCTGCTCCTCGGAGGCGTGCGGATCCCCCACGACCGCGTGGCCCTCGGCCACAGCGACGCCGACGTGCTCCTGCACGCCGTCACCGACGCCCTGCTCGGGGCGGCCGCCCTCGGCGACATCGGCGAACTGTTCCCCGACACCGACCCGGCCAACCGCGGCCGCGATTCGGCCGCCATGCTCCGGACCGCCATGGACCGGGTGACGGCGGCCGGCTGGCGGCTGGTCAATCTGGATTGCGTGATTTTCGCCCAGCGGCCCAAAATCCTCCCGCACCGGGAACCGATCCGGCGTCGGATCGCGGAGATCCTCGCCGTGCCCGAGTCGGCGGTCTGGCTCAAGGCCAAGACCGGCGAGGGGGTCGGACCGGTGGGCGAGGAGCGGATCATCGCCGCCGAGTGCGTGGCGTTGATCGAGAACTGATCGGCAAGGCACTGCGGGAGCGGAGACCGACGAAATCATGAGCATGGCGGACACGGCACGGACGGGCACGGCGGCGGGCGCCGGCCTGCCGACGATCGAGATCTACAGCACGCTGACTCGGAACAAAGCGCCGCTGGTCACCGTGCGGCCCGGCCACGTGGGGATGTACCTCTGCGGCCCCACGGTCTACAAGCCGAGCCACGTGGGCCACATGGTCGGCCCGGTGATCTTCGACACGGTCAAGCGGTATCTCGTCTACTCCGGCTGGCAGGTGACGTGGGTCGTCAACATCACCGACGTGGACGACAAGATCATCGCCGAGAGCGCCGCCCGCGGCACGACGATGGCGAATCTCGCCACGGAGATGACGGCCGACTACCTGGAGAACCTCGCCGCCCTCGGGGTGACCGGCATCGACGTCATGCCGAAGGCCACCGAGCACATCGGCACGATCGTCGCCTTCATCGAGGGACTGATCGCCAAGGGCCACGCCTACGCCAGCGACGGCGACGTCTACTTCGACGTCACCCGGGACGCCGACTACGGCAAACTCACCAACCGCTCCGTCGAGCAGACGCAGGGGGAAGGGGGCTCGACCGCGGACCGGAAGCGGTCGGCGGCCGACTTCGCCCTCTGGAAGCGGGCCAAGCCGGGCGAGCCCGGCTGGGACAGCCCGTGGGGGCCCGGCCGGCCGGGCTGGCACATCGAGTGCTCGGCGATGAGCAAGGCGATCCTCGGGCCGCACTTCGACATCCACGGCGGCGGCCTCGACCTCGTGTTCCCGCACCACGAGAACGAGATCGCCCAGAGCGAGTCGCTCCACGACTGCCCGATGGCCACCTTCTGGATGCACAACGGCCTGATGCAGGCGGCGGGCGCGGCCGGCAAGGTGGGGGGCCGCCCGCGCGGCGCGGCGGACTCGGCCGCGGACGCCGCCGCCCAGGCAGCCACCAAGATCTCCAAATCGACCGGTGCCGAGCCATTCAAGAATCTGCTCGCCCGCCATCGGCCCGAGGCGATCCGCGTCCTGCTGCTCTCCACGCACTACCGCTCGCCGATCCACTTCGGCGAGGAGCCGCTCGGGGAGGCGGCCCGGGCGATGGAGGCCTTCGAGCGGCTGTTCGCCAGGTACGAGCGGATCGCCGGCCGGCCGTTTTACGGGCTCCCCTGCCGCGATCGGCGGGCGGGCGACGCGGCCGTGGCCGCCGCGGGCGCCGAGGCGACGGCGCTGCGGGACAGGTTTCTCGCCGCCATGGACGACGACTTCAACACCGCGATCGCCATGGCGACGCTCTACGATCTCGTCCGGGTCGTCAACAAGTTCATCGACCAGCACGGCCTCGAGACGGGCAAGCCGGCCCCGGAACTGGCCACGCTCGACGCCCTGCTGCTCCTGCTCCGCGAACTCACCGGCGTGCTCGGCCTGTTCCTGGAGACACCGCGACACACGGGGGGCGGCGCCGACGAGGCCCTGGTGGCGAAGCTCATGGAGCTCGTCATCGAGATCCGGGCCAACGCCCGCAAGGCCAAGGACTTCGCCACGGCCGACCTGATCCGCGACCGGCTCACCGCGGCCGGCATCGTGCTGGAGGACCGGCCGGGCGGCACGGGCTGGGCGCGGTCGTCATGAACCGGCGGCGCGGCCAGGGGAACCGCCGGCGGACCGACCGCTGAGCCACCAGCGCCGCGACCACGACCGGCACGGCCACCGGCGGCTCGGGCACCACGATCAGCGGGTACAGGCTCTGCGTGTTCAGGCCGCCGGCGTCGTCGGAGACGAGCAGCAGGCTCGTCGAACCGTCGGCGAGCGTCGGGCCGAACGTCATGCCCTCGAAGTTCGTCAGCGGAAACGCCTTCTCCCAGAGCAGCGTCTTGGACAGCGGCGTGAAGCCGTCCGCGGCGATGCTCGCCAGCCCCGACACGTCGCTGGCGGCCGCGACGTCGACGGCATACAGCCGCGACTGGAACCCGCCGGCGACACCGAGGAACTCCCGCTCCAGCACCAGCAGCGTCGTCTCCGTCCACGGCAGCAGGTCCACCACGCCGCTCTGCGCGGCCGGGCCGAAGGCCGGCGTCGTCGAGGTCGGCTGGGTGCGGTAGGCCCATTGACCGGCCGGGTTCAGCAGGGCGTCGAACCGCTGGATCCGCACCCAGCTTCCGGCGGTCGTCGTCGATCGCGGGCCGTCCGGCACGAGGGCCTCCTCGTTGGCCGTCCACAGGCCACCGCCCCCGAAGGCGAGCGACTCGAGGCCGAGATTGGCCTGGACGTTGGCCGCGGCGTAGATCGCGGGCACCGGCACCGTGCCCGACACCGCGGCGCCCGGCAGGGCGAACTCGCGCACCGTCGAGGTCGATTCATCGACGACGAACAGGCTGTTGGAGGCGGCCCGGAAGGCGATGCCCTCCGCATCCGCCCCCACGGCCGCGGTCAGCGAGCCGGTCACGGCCGCCGAGCCGACCCGGCCGGTCGTGCCGTCGATGGCGATCGAAAGCGTCCAGATCGCCGCTCTGCCGTCGTCACCGACGGCGTGGTAGGTGGAACCGGCCGACCGGGTGATGCCGCTGAGCTGCGCGGCCCCCGTGCTCCCCGTCGCGATCGCGACGGCCCCCTGCCCCGGGTCGCGGATCGACACCGGGGCACCGGCAGCCGCCCCGGCGGCCACCGTGAACGCCGCCCAGCAGGCGGCCCGCATCCCGTACGATCGGATCGTTCGATGAGGCATGTCGCTCGCTGCCGGCGGCAGCCCGGCTCAGGAGGCCGACTGGACGATCGGCAGCGAGTCGGCGGCCGCCGCCTCCGCCCCCGCCCCATCGCGGGTCTCCGGCGAGATC
>JBIKKQ010000289.1:0-3224 GCA_044360305.1 Pirellulales bacterium | reverse complement strand
TCCGGGCCGTCCACGAAGCGGCCCTCGTACGGTCGTGCCTCGCCGGCGAGCCCGGTGCCTGGGACCGGTTCCTGACCAGGTTCGGCGGCCTGTTCGCCTACGTGGTGCAGCGGACCGCCGAGCAGCGGCAGATGCCCTGGGCCGCGGCCGATCGCGACGACTTCGTCGCCGAGATCCTCCTCGAATGCCTGAGAAACGACGCGGCGGTGCTGCGGTCGTACGCCGGCCGGTCGAGCCTGTCCACCTACCTCACCGTGGTCGCCCGGCGCGTCGCCGTCCGGGCCCTGCTGCGTTCGGTTCCCGCCCAGCGGCTGGAGCAGCAGCCGGCGGCAGCGGACGGGGCCGCCGCCCGGGCCGAGAACCGTGCGGAGGTGGAGGCGCTCCTCGCCCGGCTCGAACCCGACGAGGCCCGGCTGGTCCGCCTCCATCACCTCGAGGCCCGCAGCTACGACGAGATCAGCCGACTGACCGGAATGCCGCTCGGCTCCATCGGCCCCGCCCTCTCCCGGGCCCGGCAGAAGATGCGGTCTGGCGGCTGACCGGCCGGCTCAGGGGGCGACCGGCGCCGGCGGCCCTGCCGCGGGCAGCTCGGCGATGTCGACCGGCGCGAAGCCCGGCCGGGCCGGCATCCGCCAGAGTTGCGCCGGATCGCCGGCCGGCACGTTGGTGGTGATCGTCGTGAGTTCGAGGGTGAACTGCACTTCGCCGGAGACGTCGGACGCCGGCCAGTGGACCTCCACCACCCGCGGCAACGCGGCGCCGGAGGGGGGATCGACGAGGTGTCGCGTGGTGCGCACGCTCGCCAGCGGCTGCCCGGCGGAGGAAAACAGGTGCTGCTCCAGCACCAGCCCCGTGACGCCGTCGAGGATCGTGGACTTGCGGACCTCGTCGGCGGCCGTGGCGTTCGGAGGGGTGAGCCAGCTGCGGATCTCGATCCGTCCGTCGGGCAGCGGAAACGGCCCATCGTGCCGGTCCTCGGGCCTGAACTGCACGAGGCCGAGCAGCTCCGGCATCCACTCGGCGCGGATCGGGATCATCCGTCGCGCCGGCGAGCTGTCGTAGCGGTCGTGCCGGCAGAACAGCGTGACCGGGGGCTGGTGCTGGCGAATCCAGAGCCAGAACAGGTCGTCGTTGCTCCCCAGGTCGAGCTCCTCGCCGCTGATGCTCGTCCGCGCCTGAAGCCGGAAGCGGCGCGGCGGCTCGCAGGCCACGCGGGCCGCGAGCCGGGGCACGCCCGGCACCGCCAGGGTCGCCTGCGGCGCGACGTAACTCTTCACGCGCTGGGTGTTGTCGTGCACGGCGGCGATGATCTGCTCGAGCGTGGGCTGCACCGGGAGCGTGCGCGGCAGCGGCATCGGGCCGACCTGATAGCCGCGCAGCACGCCGGGACAGGAGGCGCCGCTAGCCGCCACGCAGGCCACGAGCAGGAGCAGCGTGAGGGCCCGGCCGATGGGGGCCGACGGCTTCACGACCGGCGCGGCGCCGATGCCCGACGGTGCGTTGCTCATGCCGCCTCCCCCGACCAGAGCAGGGCCGTGAGCCGTTCCTCGACCCCCGCGGCGGCGGCTTCGTGCGGCGTCAGGGCGCGGACCCGGTACTCTCGATCCCGCTTCCGACAGGCGAGCACCAGTTCGTCGGCCGGCTGGCCGGCCGGGGGGTCGTCGGCGAGCCGCAGGACGCGGCGCCGGACCAGCTGCAGGGCGAGGAGGAATCGCAACGGCTCCTCCTCCGGCCGCCCCTCGAGTTCCTCGAGCACGTCGAGGAGCACCTCGGGTGGCGCGAGCACGGCCCCGCCCAGCGGCGCTGCGGGAAAGGCCGACCGCCACCAGGCGAGCGTCCGCTCGGGAGGCCCCGACCAGGCGTCGGCGGCGACATCGACCCGCTCCAGCCCACTGCTGCCGCGCACGAGCGCCGAATAGAGCGGCTCGCCGGCGACGAACGGCCGACCGGTGAGGCTGCAGGCAGCCTGCGGACGGTGAATCTTCAGGTCCATGCTTCTGGTCGCCAGATCGTCGGGGCGTCGCGGGGCATCCGGCCCGCCCACGGTCCGTGCACGGGGCCGCCCGCGGCCGGGGAAGAAATACCCGAGCTGCGGCCGCGGTCGGCAGAGCAATTTCCCGGACTTTGCCCGGTGATCACGGCGCCGCGACGACACTGGGCGGGCTGGGCAAGGCACGGCGGCCGGGCCGGGCGGATCAGCCACGGGGCGGCGGCCCGAGCCGCACGCCCGCGGCGGTCAGCGCCCGGCGGACCGCGCGGGCCGTGGCCACGGGAGCGACGCCGTCGCCATGCAGGCAGAGCGTGTCGGCGCGGAGATCGACGAGCCGGCCGCCGACGCTGCGGACACGGTGATCGCAGGCGATGAGCACCCCCTGCTCCGCTGCCACCAGTGGTTCGGCGATCACGCTGTCCGATTCCGACCGCGGAAGCAGCAGTCCGTCGTCACGATAGCGACGATCGACGAACGCCTCCTCGGCGACGGTCAGGCCACGACCCCGCGCGGTGCCCACGAGCAGGCTGCCGGCGGGCGCGTAGAGGACGAGTCGCGGCCAGTCCGTCGCCAGCGCCGCGACGACGGCCGTGGCCAGGGCGGAGTCGGAGGCGACCTGGTGATACAGCGCGCCGTGCAACTTCAGGTGCGCGAGATCGGGGCCGGCGATGCCGGCGAGTGCGGCGACCTGCTCGAGCACGAGCCGCACCGCGGCCGGCGGAGCCAGCGGCCGGGCGACCCGGCCGAAGGTGAGCCGGTCGCGGTGCCCGGGATGGGCGCCGATCGCCACGCCATGCCGACGGGCCAGCATCACGGTCGTCCGCATCGTGTCGTCGTCACCCGCGTGTCCGCCGCAGGCGATGTTCACCGACGTCACCAGCGGCAAGACCGCAGCGTCGTCGCCGCCCCCCTCACCGAGGTCGCAATTGAGGTCGATCGTGGTCATGCCTCACTCCGGGCGACGCGGTCGCCGCACGACGCGCCGGCGATGGCCGCCGCCAGTGCCCGGGCCGCCGCGTGTGCCTCTTCCAGCGTGGACCGCCGCCAGCGGACCTCGTGGCCCGGCCGCAACTGGGCCGCCAGTCGCAGGTCGGCTGCGACGACGTGGCCGATCACGGGGTAGCCGCCCATCGTCTGGGCGTCGGCCAGGAGCAGGATCGGCCTGCCGTCCGGCGGCAGCTGCACCGCGCCCGGGAGCACGGGCCGCGAAACGAAGCGGCCGCGATCAGGGACG
>JBIKKQ010000288.1:0-3230 GCA_044360305.1 Pirellulales bacterium | reverse complement strand
GGCCGACCAGGTGCGGTCGGCCTTGCGGACGAGGAGCACGCCCTTGCCGTAGTTGACTCCGAGAATGAATCCCCCCTTGATCATGCCGGGGAAGATCGCGATCCCTTCCGCATTGTTGAGCATCGCCGGGGGAATCGAGTCGATCGTCAGCTTGGCGAACTCGTCGAGCGTCTGCCGGGCCTTGCCGACGGTCTCGAGCTCGGCGGCGCCCTGCCCCGGCGCGGCCTGGGGGGCAGGCTGAAGATAGATCGGCTGCGCCGGCGGCCCGCCGGGTTGGAACGCCTGCGGCTGCTGGAACACCGACTGGGCCGGCACCTGCTGCGCCGCGACGTCGGCCGCGGCGAGCACCGCGCAGACGCAGGCAGCGGGGGCGAAAAACACCTGAAAACCAGGACGGCGGCGGAAGCTCCGCATGGCGAATCCTTTCGCGACGGGGGACGAGGGGGCGGGATCGTAGCCCGGCCCGCTCGCCGGGGCCACCCCAAAAACCCCGGTTGCCGGGCCGCCGTCAGCCCAGCCGGCGATGGGCCTCGAGGAGCAGCTCCTCGGTCTCGTCCCAGCCGATGCAGCCGTCGGTGATCGACACGCCGTAGGCGAGCTTCGCCCGGTCGCGATGCGGCGGCTGGCTGCCCGGATTGACGTTGCTTTCCAGCATCATTCCCATGATCGACCGGTCGCCCGCGATCCGCTGCTCGAGCACGTCGCGCCACACGATCGACTGCCGGCGATGGTCCTTGCCCGAGTTGGCATGGCTGCAATCGACGACGATCCGGGCCGGCAGGCCCGCCGCCTCGAGCCGCTGCCGGGCCTCGAGCAGCACCTCCGGCGAGTAGTTCGACCCGCTGCGGCCGCCGCGCAGCATGAGCACGCCCCACGGGTTGCCGGTGGTCGAGACCACGCACGTGCCGCCGTCGTTGTCGATGCCGAGGAAGCTGTGGGGCGTGCGGGCCGCCTGCATGGCGTCGATGGCGGCCTGCAGCGAGCCGTCGGTCGAGTTCTTGAAGCCCACCGGCATCGACAGGCCGCTGGCCATCTGCCGGTGGGTCGGGCTCTCGGTCGTGCGGGCGCCGATGGCGCCGAGGACGATCGTGTCGGCGATGTACTGCGGCGTGATCGGCTCGAGGAACTCGGTGGCCGTGGGGACGCCGAGCCGGGCGATCTCGATCAGCAGGCCCCGCGCCAGCCGCAGCCCGGTGGCGACGTCGAAGGTGTCGTCGAGATGCGGGTCGTTGATCAGCCCCTTCCAGCCGACGGTGGTCCGCGGCTTCTCGAAATACACCCGCATCACGACCAGCAGCCGGTCGCCGACTCGGCCGGCGATACCATGCAGCCGGCGGGCGTAGTCGCGGGCCCCGTCGAGGTCGTGGATCGAGCACGGCCCGACCACCGCCATCAGCCGCGGATCGTCGCCGGCGAGAATTCCCTCCACGGCCCGCCGCCCCTCGACGATCGTCCGCGTCGCAGCCGGATCGAGCGGCAACAGGGCGCACAGCCGGGCCGGGGGGACGAGCGGCTCCAGGCTGCGGATCCGCAGGTTGGAGGTGGACTCGGCCCCGGCGGCGGGCGCGGTGGTGGCGGCGGGGGAATGCATGCCTGCAACTCTACACCACGCGGCGGGGAAGAAAACCGCCGACCCGCCCGCCGGGGCCGGGAAAGGGGCGGGGTTTGACCGGCGTCGGCGCCGCTGGTTCAATCCCGGGCGCCGCCGGCCCGCGTGACGGCCGCGGCGACAGGCGACGGCGGACGGGAAGGAGCTCGCACCGTGACCAAGCACGTGTTCGTGACCGGGGGCGTCGTCAGCTCGCTCGGCAAGGGACTGACCTCGGCGTCGATCGGGATGCTGCTCGAGGCCCGCGGCCTGCGGGTGCGGATGCAGAAGCTCGACCCCTACATCAACGTCGATCCGGGCACGATGAGCCCGTACCAGCATGGCGAGGTGTACGTCCTCGACGACGGCAGCGAGACCGACCTCGACCTCGGCCACTACGAGCGGTTCACGGCGACCGAGCTCACCCGCCAGAGCAACTACACCACCGGCCAGATCTACCTCTCGGTGATCAACAAGGAGCGGCGCGGCGAGTTCCTCGGCAAGACGGTGCAGGTCATCCCCCACATCACCAACGAGATCAAGGAGGTGGTGAAGCAGCTCGCCGACGCCGACACCGACGTGGTGATCACGGAGATCGGCGGCACCGTCGGCGACATCGAGAGCCTGCCCTTCCTGGAGGCGATCCGGCAGATCCCGCTGGAGGTGGGCCGCGAGAACTGCATCTTCATCCACCTCACGCTCGTCCCCTACCTCAAGGCGGCCGGCGAGCTGAAGACGAAGCCCACGCAGCACTCCGTCGGCCTGCTGCGGCAGATCGGCATCCAGCCCGACATCCTCGTCTGCCGCACCGAGCGCGGGCTGGACGTCTCCGACCGGGAGAAGATCGCGCTGTTCTGCAACGTGCCCCTCGACGCCGTCATCGAGGAACGGGACAAGGACTTCTCGATCTACGAGGTGCCGCTGTCGCTGCAGTCCAACCGGATCGACGAGATCGTCCTGCGCCGGTTCGGCATCCAGGCCCCCGCCGCCGACCTCGAGGAGTGGCACGACATCCTCCACCGGCTGCGGAACCCGGAGCACGAGGTGTCGATCGCGCTGGTGGGCAAGTACGCCGAGCACCGCGACGCCTACAAGAGCATCTACGAGGCCCTCGACCACGGCGGCATCGCCTGCCGGACGCAGGTCCGCGTCCAGCCGATCAAGAGCGAAGACATCGAGCGCGAGGGGGCGGAGCGGCTCCTCGCCGGCTTCGACGGGCTGCTCGTGCCGGGGGGCTTCGGCGAACGCGGCATCGAGGGCAAGGTGGAGGCGATCCGCTTCGCCCGCGAGCGCCGTCTGCCGTTCCTCGGCATCTGTCTGGGCATGCAGTGCGCGGTGATCGACGTGGCCCGGAACCTGGCGGGCCTCGAGGGGGCGCACTCGACGGAGTTCGCCCGCAACACGCCCCACCCCGTGATCTGCCTGATGGACGAGCAGCATGCCGTCGTGGACAAGGGAGGGACGATGCGGCTCGGCGCCCAGCCGGCCGTGCTCCTCGAGGGCTCGCGGGCCGCGGCCGCCTACGGCAGCCAGCGGATCTCGGAGCGGCACCGGCACCGCTACGAGTTCAACTCCCGCTACCGGGCGGACCTGGAGCGGGCCGGCCTCGTCGTGGCGGGCACGAACCCCGACGGCTCGCTCG
>JBIKKQ010000016.1:0-37685 GCA_044360305.1 Pirellulales bacterium | reverse complement strand
GCATCACGACGCGGACGGCCGGCGCCTCGCCGCGGATCTCGAGCGCCGCCTCGAGGTTGTCCACGTCGCTCGACGTGGTGAGCACGGCCGCCCTGCAGTCGGCGAGGCCGGCCGCCTCGCGGGTCGAACGGGCGCGGAAGTCGCCGCGCACGATCCGGGCTCCGGAGGCCACGGCCCGCTCCAGCCGTTCAGCGGTCGTCCGCTCGTCGGCGATCACGGTCACGCCGCAGCCGCAACCGCACAGCGACTCCACGACCTGCAGGCCGAATCGCCCCAATCCGCAGACCACGACGGCTTGCATGGCGAGGGAGTATAGCCGCCGGCCACGGGCCCCGGCCCGGCCGGACGGCGTGGTACGCTTCTTGACGGCCCCGGTGGCCCGATTCCGCTGTCCTGTGGAGGTGCCATGCGTCCCGTCCGTATCGCGATCGCGATTGCCGTCTGCCTCGTCGCCTCGCCGATCCCCGCCGCCGACACCGCGACCGCCTCGCTCCGGGAACTCTCCGTCGCCGAGGCCGCCCGGCTCGCCGCCGGCCGACCCGGCGTGCTCAGATTCCCGGCCCTGACGGCGCTCCCGGCGGACGTCGCCCGGGAACTGGCCCGGTACCGCGGCGGCCTCGCGCTGGACGGGCTGACCGCCCTGACGGACGAAACGGCCGAGGCCCTCGCGGCACACGCCGGGCCGCTCTCGCTCGACGGCCTGACCGCGATCTCGGACCGCGCGGCGGCCGGGCTGGCCCGGCATGCCGGCCGCCTGTCGCTCGACGGCGTGGCGGACCTCTCCGACGAGGCGGCGGTCGCGCTGGTGAAGACGGCCGGCGTCGGCGCCAAGGACATGCCTGGAGGTCTCTCGCTCCGCGGCCTGAAGCGGGTTTCTCCCCCGGTCGCCACGGCACTCGCCGCCCGCAAGGGGGGCGGCGTCGCGCTCGAGGCAGTCACGGATCTGCCGGCCGAGTCGGCCGGGATCCTGATCGCCTCCAACGCCCCCTTCGACTTTCCCCGCATCAGCGAGCTCTCCGCCGAAGCGGCACAGGCCATCATCGCGTCCCCCCGCGAACGCTACATCTCCCTGAACGGACTCACCGTCGTCCCCGACGAAGCCGCCCTGATCGCCAGGCGGCTCGACCTCCACCTGCCCCGACTGAAGTCGCTCTCCCCGGCGTTCATCGCCGCGATGCTGAAGCGGCCCGCACACCACGTCACGAACGTCAACTTCGACGGCCTCGAGGAACTCTCCGACGAGAACGCGGCGGCGATGAAGGCCCACGACCGGTTCAACCTGTCGCTCAACGGGCTGACCTCGCTTTCGCCGGCGGCGGCCCGGTCGATTGCCGCCCGCAACGGGTTCTTGCATCTCAACGGCTTCACGTCGGTGTCTCCCGAGGTTCTCGCGGCGCTCGCCGAGCACCAGGCTCATCCCGCGGCCCGACCGTTGGTGTTCCTCGACGGCCTGACGACGCTGGGCGACGACGCCGCGGCGACCCTCGCCCGGTGGCCGAAGTGGAGCGGGCGGCTGCCCCGGCTGGAAACCGTGTCGGAGGGCGTCGCGACGGCCCTCGCCTCGAGCCGCAACTGGGACGGCAGCCTGCCCGCCGTAAAGTCGCTCTCCGCGCCGGCAGCCAAACAACTGGCGACGCGACGGGGCAACCTGCTCCTCGACGGCCTCGGCGAACTGCCCGACGACGTCGCGGCGGCGCTCGCCGGCCACGCCGGGGGCACGCTCTCGCTCGCCGGCCTGCGGACGCTTTCAGACGGTGCCGCCGCGGCGCTCGCCACGCACGCGGGGCGGCTGTCGCTCGACGGCATGGCCGCGGTCTCGCCGGCCGCCGCCCGGTCGCTCGCCGCCCGCAGCGGGGACTGGCTCACGCTCGACGGCGTGAAAAGCCTCGTCCCCGAGGCCGCGCGGGCGTTGGCGGCCGCCCCGGGCGTCGTCTCGCTCACCGGCCTCGACACCGTGCCGGAGGATGTGCGGGCGATCCTCCGGCCTGCAACCGGCCTGATCCTCCCGACCGCGCTGCGTGGGAAGGCGACCGACGTGGCCGCGGCCGCCGGCGATGAAAAATCCGTGCACCGGTTCCTCGCCGACCACTGCGGCGAGTGCCATGGCGAAGACGCCGAGGACATCCAGGGATCGTTCACCGTCGACAAGCCCTGGCCGTCCATGGGCGACATCGGCGGCCGCGTGGCCTACGCCTCGATCGCGGAGCGGCTCCGCGCGGGGGATATGCCGCCGCCCAGCGAGACGAAGGGGCGGCCCGATCCGGTCGAGGCGGCCCGGGTGACGTCCTGGATTCTCGCCCAGCTCGACACGCCGCTGCCCGGGCCGGCCGTCGCCTACGCGGTCAAGGAGAAGCCGGTGGACGGCAACCGGCTGCCGCACGCGATCCTGTTCGGCGGGCCGCGCGGCCCGAGCGTGCCGCCGGCGCCGCGGCTGTGGCGAATCTCGCCCGAGGCCTACTTCGGCTGGGTGGGGAATTTTCAGGGGGCGAACCTGAGCCAGCAGCCGTTCGGGCTCATCCAGGACGCCGGCATCAAGGACTTTGCCGCCCTGTATGCCCCCGACGAGGGCGCATCAGGGCTGCTGCTCGCCAATGCCGACCTGATCGTCGACCACCAACTGCGTGCCCACGTCCTCGTGAACATCAAGGAAAAGCCGGAGGCCGCCAAGCAGAACCCGTGGCCGAACGAGGCCCGGATCAAGACCTGCTCTCCCGAGGAGCAGCGCCGGCTCGAAGAGGGCGTCCGCGTGGCGGGCGCTGGTGCGTTCGCGCCACTCATGCACCCCGACGTCGCCGCGACCCGCGTCGAGCTCGAGGCCGCGATCGCGCAGCAGTTCAACACGGCGCTCGCCCGGGCCCCGGAGCCCGCGGAGGTGCAGAGCCTGGTCGCGCTGTACGAGACGGTGGCCCGTAACGGCGACCATCGCCTGGCCGGCAAGACGCTCCTCATGGCGCCGCTGCTGACGCCGGAGGCCGTGCTCCGCTTCGAGATCGGCGCCGGGGCGGAGGTCCGGCCCGGCGTCCGCATGCTCTCCCCGCGCGAGATCGCCCAGGCCGTGAGCCTGGCGCTGGGCACGAAACTCGAACCCGGCCTGGTCCAGGCCGCCTCGGCCGGCGGCCTGAAGACGCGCGAGGACGTGGCGGCCCAGGTCCGCCGGATCCTCGACACGCCAACGATCCCCAAGCCGCGGATCCTGCAGTTCTTCCGCGAGTATTTCGGCTACCACCGGGCGACCGAGGTCTTCAAGGACCCGCTCCCCGACTACCGCGTGCGCCGCGGCCAGCATTTCAGCGCGGGGTCGATGGTCGATGGGGCCAACGCCCGCGTGGCCGCCGTGCTCAACGACGACCGACAGGTGCTCGAACGGCTGCTGCTCGGGACCGAGGTCGGACAGCCGGCCCCGGCGGGTGATGCATCGGGCCGCACCCGCACCGGCCTGCTGGAGAATCCCGCCTGGCTCGTCGCCTGGTCCACCAACTTCCACAACGACCCGGTCCGCCGGGGCAGATGGGTCCGCGAGCAACTGCTCGGCGGGCGGGTGCCCGACCTGCCGATCAACGCCGCCGCCATGATTCCCGACGACCCGCACCGCACGCTGCGCGAGCGGCAGTCGGTGACCCGCGATGCCGCCTGCTGGAAGTGCCATTACCGGATGGACGACCTCGGCCTGCCGTTCGAGAACTTCGACCACTACGGCTACGCCCAGGACGGGGAGGAGGTGCTCGATCCGGAGGCCACCGCGCAGGCCAAGGGGAGGAAGATCCAGCGGACCGCCCCGCTCGACACGACCGGTTTCGTCTCGCACACGGGCGACCCGCGGCTCGACGGCCCGGTCCGGGACGCCCCGGAGATGCTGCGCCGCCTGGCCGGGTCGGAACGGGTCCGGCAGGTCTTCATCCGGCACGCGTTCCGGTTCTTCATGGGGCGAAACGAGACGCCGGGCGACGCGCCGGCCCTGCAGGAGGCCGACCGGGCCTACGTCGAGAGCAACGGAAGCTTCGCGGCGGTGCTCACCGCGCTCCTGTCGTCGGAGTCGTTCCTGCTGCGCACCACGGTGCCGGCCGGCGCTGGGGACGGAAAGAAGACCGCCAGCCGCTGACGCCGGGCACGCTGTCGGACGACCGGCTTCAGCCCTGGCCTCGCGGCGGGTCGTCCTGGTAGATGCGGTACTTCTTCGTGACGATCGCGCCGCCGCGCTCCAGGGTCCGCTTGGACAGGTAGTTGCTCTCCAGCACCCAGGAGAACTCGGCCTCCTCCATCCCCCAGTCGAGCACCGGCCGCACGAGGGCGGCGGTGAGCACGAGCCCCACGCCCCATGCCTGGTACTCGGGCACGACGTTGGTGCTGATCACCCGCATGCGCTTGATGCCGCGCTTGTTCCACAGCAGCCGGAGGAAGCCGAAGGGAAACAGCCGGCCGTTGATCGCCTTGATTCGGGGGTTGTAGTCGAGCAGGCAGAACACGCTGCCGATCGGCTTGCCGTTGACCTCGGCGACGAGGGCCAGTTCGGGCACGATCAGGTGCTTGAGGCTCGCCGCCATGTGATCGACCTCCGCCGCCGACAGGGGCACGAAGCCCCAGGTGCCGCCGAGGCTGGAGTTGTAGATCTCGAGGAACATCCGCACCTCTTCGGCGAACCGGCTCCGGTCGAGGGGCCGCACGCTGACGCCGAACCGCTCCTTCACCCCCTCCACCATGCTGCCGAGCTTCGTGTCGAGCGACGACAGCATCGACGTCTTGCCCCAGAAGGCGTACAGGTCCTCGATCTTGCCGAAGCCGTTGGCCTCGATCAGCCGGGCGTAGTAGGGCGGGTTGTGCGTCATCATGAAGAACGGGGGCGTGTCGAAACCCTCGATCAGCAGGCCGCACTCGTAGTTCAGCGACGGGTTGACGGGGCCGCGCACGCAGGTCATCCCCTGGTCGCGGAGCCAGCCGCGGGCGGCGGCGAACAGCCCCGCGGCCGTCTCGGCGTCGTCCTCGCACTCGAAGAATCCGAAGAAGCCGCGCTGCTCCTGGTAGCGATCGATGTGGCCGGCGTTGACCAGGGCCGTGATCCGGCCGACGTCGCGGCCGCCCCGGGAGGCGAGAAACGACCGGCACCGCGACCGCTCGTAGAACGGATGGGGGCGGAAGTTCAGCAGCTCCTCCTGCGACATGACCAGCGGCGGCATCCAGCAGTGGTCGTTCCGGTAGAGCGCCCACGGCAGGCGGATGAAACGCCGCTGTTCGGCCTTCGATTCGACCGGCCGGACCGTCAGTGCAGCCACGAGAGTCTCCCTGTTTTGCCCAGCCCGCACGACCACACACCCTCTCGGCGAGGGATCGATCCGCGTGGGCCGGCTCGGCCACCGTCCGGCAGCGACATCCGGAACGACCGACGCATGGTGCGGCCGGGGCCGGATTCCCGTCAACGTCATCGGCAACGACAGGCCGCCAAATTCGCCCCCGGTCGCGCACCGATCTACAATCTGTCCCGGTGATCAGCGACGGAGTCTGACCCCGGGGGGGTCCTCTGCTCCGCAGCCGATTACCGATGATCGCCCACCGCCAGTTCGACACCGCCGGCGAATGCCTCGTGACCGGTGCCACCGGTCTCGTCGGCAACAACGTGGTCCGCCAACTCGTGGACCGCGATCGAGGGGTCCGGGTACTCGTTCGCAATGCCGGGCCGCTGGTGGACCGGGCGTTCGCCGGCCTGCCGGTGAGCCGCCACGTCGGCGGGCTCGACGACCAGCCCGCGATCGTCGCGGCGGCGGCGGGCTGCCGCGTCGTCGTCCATGCCGCCGCCGTGGTCCACTGCGGCTGGGGCCGGCGGGACGAGATGCACCGGGTGAACGTCGAGGGCACCAGGATCGTCGCCCGGGCCGCCCGTCTGGCGGGGGCCCGCCTGATCCACGTGTCGAGCGTCGATGCGATCGGCCTGCGGACCGATGGCGGCCCCGCCGACGAGGAGACGCCCCCCGGTGGCATGCCTGAATGCCCCTACGTGGTCACCAAGCGGGAGGCGGAGGCGGCGGTGCTCGAGGAGGTCGAACGCGGCCTCGATGCCGTGATCGTCAACCCCGTCTACATGATCGGCCCATGGGACTGGAAGCCGTCGAGTGGCCGGATGCTGCTGGAGATCGCCGCCGGCCGCGGCCTGTTCGCGCCCCCCGGCGCGAACGACTTCGTGGACGTCCGCGACGTGGCCGCCGGGATCATCGCCGCCATCGACCGCGGTCGCACCGGCCGCCGCTACATCCTCGGCGGTCATTCGCTCTCCTACCTCGAGGCGTGGCGGTTCTTTGCCCGCGCCAGCGGCCGGATGCTGCCGCTCGGCCACGCCCCGCGGGTGGCCGTCCGGCTCGCCGGCTGGCTGGGGGACGCGGTCTCGCTGGTCACGGGCCGCGAGCCCGACGTGAACTCGGCCGCGGCCGGAATGTCGCTGCTGGCACACAACTTCTCCTGCCGCCGGGCGGAACAGGAACTGGGCTACACCTACCGCCCCTTCGAGACGACCGTCCAGGATGCCTGGGGATGGTTCGTCGAGCGCGGCTACGCCCGGCCGGTCCGCGACCGCGCCGTGCTGGCCCGGTGAGCCGATGCCCCACATCCTCGTCGTCGAGGACGAGCAGCACCTCGCCTACGGCATCCAGTTCAACCTCCAGGCGGAGGGCTATGGTGTGACCGTCGTCGGCGACGGCCAGGCCGCGGTCGGCCTGATCGAGTCGGGCAGTCCCGCGATCGATCTCGTCGTCCTCGACATCATGCTGCCCGGACTGAGCGGCTACGACGTCTGCGCCGCGATCCGGGCCCGGGGGGACGCCGTGCCGATCGTCATGCTCTCGGCCCGGACCCTCGTCGAGGACCGTATCCGGGGCTTCGACGCCGGCACCGACGTCTACCTACAGAAGCCGTTCGACCTCGAGGAACTGATCTCGGTGGTCCGCAGTCTGCTCGCCCGCCGGGCCCGGGGAGACCGGGGCGGCACCGCCGCGGAGCCGCCCCGGGGCCACGTCTGCCGGTTCGGCACGGCGGAGGTGAACTTCGACACCTGGGAGGCCCGCTCCCGCGGCCTGTCCGTCCGGCTCACGAACCTGGAGATGAAGCTCCTCAAGTATCTCGTCGAGCACGAGGGGCTGGTCGTGTCGCGGGAGGAACTGCTGAAGAACGTCTGGGGCATGGCCCGCGCGCCGGCGACCCGGACGGTGGATACGTTCATGCTCAACCTGCGGAAGTCGTTCGAGGCCGACCCGGGACACCCGGTGCACTTCCTCTCGGTCCGCGGCACGGGCTATCGCTTCGTGGCCGACCCGGCCCCGCGCTCCGCCTCCTGACCGCGGCGACGCCGGTCCGATGCAGGCCGCGCAGCATGCTTTCCCCGGCCCCGTGGTGCTGGTAAACTTTTGACTCGTGGTGGATCGCCGGGTTCGTGGCTAAGGGGACGATCGTGCCGGGACGCACATCAGCCGGGTGTCAGGCGATCGCCCGCCGCGCGGTGGCCGTCGCCCTGCTCCTCTGGGCCGTGGCCCCGCGACCGGCTCGAGCCCTCGACGTGACGGGCTATTCGGCCCCGGTCAACGACCGGTTCGCGAGCGGGTTCCCCACCAATCCCGTGCCGAACACCAGCGGCAGTTTCGTCGGGGCGGATTACGACTGGTCGGGCGTGGGCTGGGAATCGGGCTTCCCCACGAAGGGGTTCGGGTTCATCACACCGCAGCACTATCTCGTCGCCCGGCATTACGGCGGGGCGGCCGCGATCACGCTCCGCGAGGCCGGCGGAACCTTGCGCACGGTGAACCAGGCTTCGGTCACCGACACCGGCTACGGCGTCGTCTTACCGAACCAAACGGTCGGCGACCTTTCGATCGGGCGACTGACGGCGGCGCTGCCGGCAAACGGGCAGATCGCCCGGTATGCCGTCCTTGACCTCAATGCCTCGTCCAGCACGAACAATTCCTACAACACTCAGCCCCTCCTCGTGTATGGCCGCGGCGCGACCGGCACCGACAGCCCGCGGGTGGGAGCGGCCACGATCAACGGCACGGTGCTCTCCGGCTCCTCGTCCTACGTCACGTCGTCGTTGACGGGTGGCACGAGCGTCCAGTTGCAGGTGGGAGATTCCGGGAGCCCGATCTTCATTCCGTGGACCAACCCGGTCGGCGGGAAGGAACTGACGATTCTCGGCAACAATGCCGCCTATTCGGCCACGGACAACTTCTACAACTATTTCGGCAACTCGGTCGTCATGGGGGCCATCAACGCCCTGACCACGGCGGATGGTTTCTCGCTCAGGGTGCGCGGCAACGTCAATGCCCTGTGGACCGGCGGTGCCGGCACGCTGATCTCGGCTGGCGGCAACTGGACCGGCGGCATCCGCACGGACCAGTACGTCGGGTTCCAGTCGGGCGGCTCCGTGCCCGCGACGGTCACCGTGGACGCCGCCACCAACCTCCGGGGCCTGTATTTCGCGGCCGGCCCCGGAACGACGCAGGGCTTCACGTTTTCCGGATCGGAGACGCTCACCGTCGGCCGCGGCGGACTCACCAACTACGTCTCATGGCGGCAGACGTTCTCCGCACCCCTCAGGCTCGGCGATCACCAGGTATGGGAGGTGGGATCCACCGGCGTGACGGCGGCGGCGATCGACACCAACGGCAAGGTGCTGGAGATCACCGGCGACGGGACCACCCGGATCACCGGCGCCGTGTCGGGCAGCGGCGGGCTCGCGCTGTCCGGCCAGCGGCTCGAACTCGCGGGCTCGAGCAGCTACTCGGGCGCCACCTGGGCGCATGCCGGCACGCTCGTCGTCGATGGCACCATCGCCGGATCCAGCGGCGTGGTGGTCGATGCCGGCGCGACCCTCGGCGGGGTGGGCCGCGTGACCACGATCTCGGGGGCCGGCACGGTGGGCCCCGGCAACAGCCCCGGCATCCTCACGGCCACGAGCGTGAACCCGGCGGGCGGTCTCGATTTCAACTTCGAGTTCGGCAAGACCGGCTCGCCGATCTGGGCGACGGGATCGGCGAGCGGCAACGACGTGCTCCGGCTCACATCGGGGTCGGCGCCGATCACCAGCCCGCTGTCCGCCGGCAACGTCGTCAACGTCTACCTCGGCGTCGAGTCGCTGGCGCTCGGCACGACGTTCCAGGGAGGGTTCTTCACCGACGCTTCGGCCGATTTCCTCACCAGCATCGAGAACGCCACGTTCACCTACTTCGTGCTCGGGAACGGATCCGGCACCGCGACGACCTACAACGGCCAGGGCTACTACCTCCTCGACACCGCCTTCTGGTCCGCCTTCGAGCGCGTGGACGTGTCCACCGTGAACGTCGGGACCGCGGATTTCGCCGGCGGCGGCGTGACGAACGGCCGCGTGATGCAACTCATGGTGGTCCCCGAACCCGACGCGGCCTGGCTCGCCGTTGCGGTCGCGGCGGCAGCCGCGGTCGGCCGCCGGGTGGCCCGCCGGACCGTCAGGACGGCACGGGCCGCGGGCGACGACGGGTCGGGGCGATCCTGAAATCCGGTCGGCGCCCGTTCGCCAGCGGGTGATATCCGCCCCGAAACGGCGCGGCTCAATGGCGGAAGTGTCGCCGGTCGGTGAACACCATCGGGATGCCGGCGGCGTCGGCCGCCGCGATCACCTCGCCATCCCGCTTCGAGCCCCCCGGCTGAACGACGGCCGCGATCCCCGCCCGGGCGATCAGGTCGATCGAGTCCGGGAACGGGAAGAACGCGTCGGACGCCAGCACCCCGCCCCGGGCCCGGTCCCCAGCCTTCTCCAACGCGATCCGCACCGAATCGACGCGGCTCGTCTGCCCGATCCCGGCGCCGACGAGGCTCGTGCCCTGACAGACCGCGATCGCGTTGCTGGTCAGCCGGCGGACGATCGTGAAGGCGAAGTCAAGCGCCCGGGTCACGGCCGCCGCCGGGGTGGCCCGCGTCACGACCCGCCACGTGGCCGGGTCGTCGCCGACATCGTCGGGCCGCTGGGCGAGCAGGCCGCCGGCGATGCTGCGGAGTTCCAGCCCGCAGGTGGCCTCCCACGGATCGCCCGCCGGCACCTCGACGAGCCGCACGCTCCCCTTCCAGGTCGGCTTCGTGGTCAGGAGTTCCACCGCGGCCGGCTCGAAGGCCGGCGCGGCGATCACCTCGACGAACAGCCCCGGTGCCAGCAGCCGTTCGGCGCTGGCCCGGTCGAAGGGGCGATTCACGGCCACGATCGAGCCAAACGCGCTCGTCGGATCGGCCGCCATCGCCGTGGCCAGCGCCTCCGACACCGTGGCCGCGGCCGCCGCCCCGCAGGGATTGGTGTGCTTGATGACGACGGCCGCCGGATCGGCGATCAGACCCGCGAGCCGGGTGGCGGCGTCGAGGTCGAGCAAGTTGTTGTAGGAGAGCTCCTTGCCGCAGAGCTGCACGAGCCCCGCCAGCCCCGCCCGCGTGCCGATCGGCGCGAACAGCGCCGCCGACTGGTGCGGGTTCTCGCCATAGCGGAGGTCGAGCCGTCGGTCGAGGTCGAGCGTGAACCGGGCCGGCAGCGGCCGGCCGTCGGCTGCGGCGCTCCCCTCGTGGACAACGCGAGCCGGCGTGGCGGCCGCGCCGACGAGCCCCGCATGGTCGGCCATCCACCGGGCGATGACCGTGTCGTAGCCGGCCGTGTGCTCGAACGCCCGGGCGGCGAACAGCCGGCGCTCGGCGAGCGTCGTGCCGCCGCGCTCGATCGCCGCCACGAACGCATCGTACTGCTCCGGGTCGGTGACCACGGCGACGAAGGCGTGGTTCTTGGCCGCCGCCCGGACGAGGCTCGGGCCGCCGATGTCGATCAGTTCGATCGCCTCTCCCGGCGTCACCCCCGGCTTCGCCACCGCCGCGCCGAAGGCGTAGAGATTGACGATCACCGCGTCGAACTGCTCGATGCCGTGGGCCGCGAGCACCTCGAGGTCGTCGGACCGGTCGGACCGGGCGAGGATGCCGGCGAAGACGGCGGGATGCAGCGTCTTCACCCGGCCGTCGAGCACCTCGGGAAAGCCGGTGAGCGCCGACACGTCCTCGACCTCGACGCCGAGGCCGGCCAGCGCCGTGCGGGTGCCGCCGGTGCTGACGACGCGGGTACCGGCGGCCTTGAAGGCTTTTGCGAGCCGGTCGAGCCCGGCCTTGTCGAAGACGCTGACGAGAACCCGGCGGACCGGGACGACGTCGGCGACGGGGGCGGCGGTCGCAGAGGTGGTGCTGGAGTGGTGCATGGGCGGGATTAGACCACTCCGTCGCGGCCGGAAAAGGGTCGGCTGTGCCGCGGCCGCGGCGGCTCAGCGGGCCGCCGGCAGATCGACGACGAACAGGGTGCCCGGCGCCGGCAGCCGTTCCTTGATCGTCACCCGGCCGCGCATCTGGCGCACCAGCGAGCGGACGAGGAACAGCCCGAGGCCCGTGCCGGGCGTGGACCGCTCCAGTTCGCTCCCCAGGCGCACGAAGCGGCGAAACACGTCGTGCCGGCTCGCCGGCGGAATGCCCGGCCCGTTGTCGGCCACCCGCACGACCACCCGCCCGGACACTCCGGCCTCGGCCACGACCTCGACCCGCGGGTCCGGGAGCGCGTATTTCACCGCGTTGTCGATCAGGTTGCGGAACACGATCTCCAGGTCGGTCGCCCGCCCCGCCACCCGGAGCGGGCCCGCGGGGCAGGCGACTGCGATCCGCTCCGCGTCCACGCCGTGCCGCTGGGCCACCGCGTCGCGGACCTGCGCGAGGATCGGCACGAGGTCGGCCGACTCCGCCCCCGGCCGCGGCCGGCGCTGGAGCGTCTTGGCGGCGTCGAGCAGGTGGTCGATGAGCGTGTCGAGCCGCTCGACGTCCTGGAGCATGAAGCGGTGGAAGTCGGCCTGCTGGTCGGCGGGCAGCGGCCGCCGACCGAGCGTCTGGAGGGCGAGCTTGAGGGAGGCGAGCGGGCTCTTGAGCTCGTGCGTGACGCTGTCGATGAAGTTGCTCTGCCGCTGGGAGAGGGCGATCGCCTTGACGGTCAGCGCCAGGTAGACGATCACGCCGGCGAGCACGACCACGAGCAGCGCCATCCCCACGCCGAGCACGGCCCAGTAGAAGGCCGCGTTCTCGTTGCGGCCGGTCGAGCCGACGGCGGCGGCGATGCTCACGACCACCCAGCCGACGCCGAGCGTGATGATCGACCCGATCAGCACGACGCCGAGGAGGATCGGCCAGCGGAGCGAACGACGCGGTTCCATGTCGGGCACACTTCGGTCGGGGCACACTCCGGCGCGGTCGGGCGACGGGCCGCGCCCGTTCCGCCGGCTGAGTATGCTACGCGGTCAGGACGCCGCCGCCCCCGAGCCCGCCGCCGTATGCTCCCGCCCCCGACTTCCCCGCGCCCGCCGGGCCGCGATCGCCAGGCTCCCCGGCTGGCCTGCGGCCGCGCCGAACTCTCCTTCATCTGGATCGGCGACCGCTGGCAGCACCGCGTCTCCGTCGGCGGCCTGATCGTGGCCGAGTCGGTCGAGGCCGGCGCGGAGCCGCGCTGGCCGGCCTCGCCGCCGCTGGTCGATCTCTCCACGGCCACGATCGCCGGCCGGCCGACGATCGTCGGCATCGGGCTCGCCGGCCGGTCGCACTTCTCCGCCGGCATCCTCCCGCATCCGGTCCGGCCCGACACGCTGCTGTTCGAGATCGCCTGCCGGCTCCACGAGCCCCCGGCCTGGCTCGGCTCCACGTATGGCACAGGCACGGCGTTGGCGGACCTTGTCCGCATCGCGGCCGCGACCGGCGGCCCGGACGCCCTGCCCCGGACCGTCCAGTGGTCCTACACGATCGGCCCCGACGGGGTGACGCCGGGAACGGGCTGACGGCGGCCGGGACCGCGGCCCCGGTGGAAGGCTTGCGATCGCCCCCCGGATCGATCACATTCTGGGGCTGGCACGCGGCCCCGAGGCCCTGCCGGCCATCCGTTGGAACCCGCGTATGTTCGACACCATCGAGCGGCTCAAGGCCGAGTGGACCGACAAGTACGTCGTCGTCGATTCACCGGCCCCGGAACTGGCCCGGTTCGCGCGGGCGACCGGCTTCGTCAAGACGGTCAACATGAACGGCCGCTGCCTCGTCGAGTTCGACCAGCACAACAACATCGGCTGGTACGACATCGACCCGACGGCCCTGCGGGTCGTGCCCAAGCCGGAGCCGAAGCCGGCGGCTGCCAAGGAGAAGCCGGCCAAGCCCGCCGCCCCCAAGGAGGCTGCCAAGCCGGCCGCGAAACCGGCCGCTGCCGCGGGGGGCGCAAAGAAGCCATCGACCGCCGACATCCTCGCCGCCGCCCGGGCCAAGGGGGGCGCCGCGGCGCCGGCGAAGCCGGCCGCCGGGGGCAAACCGTCCACCGCCGAAATCCTGGCGCGGGCCCGTGGCGCCGCAGCGGCTCCGCCGGCCGACGTGGCGCCGGCCGCGGCGGAGCCGGTCGCCGAGCCCGCTGCGGAAGAGCAGCCGGCACCGCCACCGAGCAAGCCGGCCGCCAAGGCCAAGCCGACGGGCGGACTGCCGACGACCACGGCCGATAAGATCGCCTGGTGTCGGCAGCACGACGCCAAGGGCTGATCGGCCCGGCCGCCGCCTGCTGCGACCCGTCCCCCGCTCCGGAGAGCCATTCCGTGCATCCCGTCGTCCGCCTCGTCGTCTGTCTCCTTCTTCCCGTGGCCGCCGGCTGCGGCCGACTCTCCAGTCATCCGCTCGTCAAGGAGGCGGCGGAGGAACTGCGGGTGAACGCCCGCGTCGCGGAGAAGCTCGGCGCTCCGGTCGAATGCGGCTCGGCGATCCGCGGCACGGCCAACGAGACCGACGGCATCGCGACCCTCGAGTTCGACGTCAAGGGTCCGAAGGGCACCGGTGTGGTCAAGGTCGAGGGGAAGAAGACGAAGGGCGCGTGGGGCGTGACCCACCTCGACATGCGGCCGGCCGGGGCCACCGACAGGATCCTGCTGACGGCCGATCTCGAGGCCCGCACCGGCACCGACACGCCGACCTTCGACCCCCGGACCGCCAAGACCGGCACGTCCGCCCCCGCGAAGCCGCCCGAAGACATCGACATCGTCCTCCCGCCCCCGCCCCCGGGCCAGTAGTAGGGCTGGGAGCGGGCGAGGCTCCCGCGGACCGGCGATCTCAGGGCCCGTCACGGCTCCGACGAATTACTACCGGGAGCAGGTTCTTGTTGACACTCCTCGTCGCTGAATCCGCGAGGGGTTGCCCATGCCCTGATACGGCTCACACTTGATCCTCGCGCACGGAAACCCATCGCTGGACTATTGGATCGCGAGGGGTTGCCCGTGCCCCAGGAGCCGGCTTGACCGGCCCAGCGCCGCCAGGAGGGCGACGCGCTGGCCGGTTTGTGGGCGCGGATGCCCCGAAGGCATCCGCGAACGTCCGGCGATGGGGCATGGGCAACCCCGAACCGTCGGAGCGTTCTGTCAACCATTGGGTGCTCCCGGTAGTAACCATGGCCCGCCGCTTCGGTCACTTCCGGCCGGCTGCGTCGATTGCCACCTGCATCGCGGCGACGAAGCGGCGGGCGGTCTCCAGCGTGTTCACGACCTGTTCCCGGGGGATGTCGACGAAATCGCCGTAGTCCGCGTCGAGTCTCTGCGCGTAGAGACCTTCGAAGGCGACGGCCTGCTCCGGGGCGAGGAAACCCTCGGGAACCAAGTCTTCGTGAACCGCCTTGATGATCCCGCGATGCTTGCGGAACCGGCGGTCACGCGCCACGAACACGGCCGTGGCCGCATGAAAACGCGCATAGTAGGCACGGTTCCACGCCAACCGCGCGCTGTCGCGATCCGCCGCCGCCGCGGCGTCGTCAAGGCACGCGCGAGCAAGTCGCATCTGCTGGATGACGATTCGCTCGCGGGCTTCCTGCTCGGTCATCGATCGCCTCCCGCCCCGTGTCGCAGGACATCGATTCCCTCCGCGTCGATTTCCTTGCGGATCGGGGCCGCCTGATAGACGCCTCGCCACCACTCCTCGCTCGTGCGGATGAAGAGTTCCGGCCACGTTCCGAGCCGCAGGCCCACCTGTCTCGCCGCCGCTCTCATGCCGCCGATCTCGTCCGGGGTGAGTTGCCGGCCCGTCAGCACCAAGAGATCGATATCCGACTCGGGCGTGTCGTCCCCCCGAGCCTTCGACCCGTAGAGCACGATCGAATCGACGGGCCAGCCCTCCTCCAGTGCTGCCGTGATCTCGGCGATCGTCCGGCGATCCACCGCGGCCAGCGGAGGGAGCAAACGCGGCATCACCATTTCGGGCGCCTCCGGCGAGGGACGTGAACTCCCTATCGTATCAGCCGCGACGAGACCAGGATTCGGAGCGGCTGCGACGCCGCAAAAGCCCCGCCGAGCCGTCAGGGCAGTTCGCGGAGGGTGGCGATCTCGGCCTCGCGACCCACCACGAGGAGCACCTGGTCTTCGAGGAGCTTCGTCTTGCCGTCGGGGAACATCTCGAACTTCCCCTTCATCACGTCCTTGAGGCCCATCACATGGACGCCGATCCGGCTCCGCAGGTTGGCCTCGGCCAGTGTCTTGCCCGACAGCGACCCCGGCATCGCCACTTCCGCCACGCTGTATTCGGGATCGATCGGCAGGTAGTCGAGGACGTTCGGCCAGGTCATGCGGTCGGCCAGTTCGCGGGCCACCTCCTCCTCGGGGAACACGACCCGGTCCACCCCGAGGTGCTCGAGGATCTTGCCGTGCTCCTTGGTGACACCCTTCACGATCACGTTCCTCGCCCCCAGTTCCTTGACGTGGAGCGTCGCCAGCAGCGACTGCGAGATGTTCTCCCCGAGCGAGATGAACACGGCCGTGGCGTCGCGGATCGGCAGGCTCTCCAGCACCTCCCGGTCGGTGGCGTCGCCGATCACCGCCTCGTGGATCAGGTTCTTCACCGCCTCCAGCCGCTCCGGCCGGCCGTCGATCCCCGTGACGCGGCAGCCGTTGGCGGCGAGCTTCGTCGCCAGGGCCGTGCCGAACGACCCCATGCCGAGCATGATGAACTTCTTGCCTGACTGTGCCATGGGAATCAGCCGATGAGCGGCTCCTCCTCGGGGTAACGGGGCAAATACCTGCGCCGCTCACGGGCCAGGGCCACGGCGGCGGTGATCGGGCCGAGCCGGCCCAGGAGCATGAGGCCGACGAGCACGAGCTTGCCGGGATCGGTGAGCTGCGGCGTCAGGTCGGTGGACAGCCCGACCGTGCCGAGCGCCGAAATGCACTCGAACAGGGCCCTGAGGAACCAGCGCGACTCCGCGGCCACCGTGTTCCGCGACTCGACCACCAGCAGGGCGACGAGGGCCACGATCGCCACCGCCCCGAAGAACAGGGCCGTGGCCGTGGCCCGCTGGACCGCCGCCGCGGGGATCGTCCGCTTGAAGAAGTTGGCGTGCCGGCAGCCGCGGAAGTTGGCCCACGAACTGACGACGAGTGTCATGAACGTGCTCACCTTGAAGCCCCCCGCCGTGGAGCAGGGGCCGGCCCCGATCGCCATCAGCACGATCGCCAGAAACAGCGTGGCGCTGGAGAGCTCGATGTAGCGGACGGTGTTGAAGCCGGCCGTCCGGCAGGTGGTCGAGTGGAACAGGCCCATCCACAGCTTCGTGCCGGTCGATTCGCGGTCGAGGGCCGCCCGCCACTCCAGCAGCCAGAACGACGCCGCGCCGACGGCCAACAGCAGCGCCGTGCCGATGAGCATCATCTTCGACTGCGTGTGGAGCCGGTCCCAAAACGGCTCGCGCCGCCGCAGTCGCGAGAAGATGTCGAAGATCACCGGGAAGCCGAGGCCGCCGACGATGATCAGCCCGCAGATCACGAGGTTGATCGAACCGCGACCGGCGTCCGGCACGAGGTTGTCGTCGTGCAGTGCGAAGCCGGCGTTGCAGAACGCCGACACGGAGTGAAACAGCGACCGCCAGACGACGCCGCCGACCGGGCCCCGGCCCCAGTCCGCCCAGCAGAGCAGGCCGAAGCCGAGCAGTTCGGCCAGCAGCACGGTGAGGAGCACGCCGAACGTCACCCAGCGCAGGTCGCGGCCCGAGCGGATGCCGAGCGTCTCGGCGATCACCGCCCGCTGGTGGAGCGTCGCCTCGCCGCCGATGTGGAACGAGACCAGCGTCGTGATCGTCATGATGCCCAGGCCGCCGAGCTGGATCAGGGCGAGGATCAAGGCCTGCCCGAGGAAGGAGAAATCCCCGGGCGTGGACCGGACCGTCAGGCCGGTGACGCAGCAGGCGCTCGTGGCCGTGAACACGCCGTCCACGAACGTCACCGGCGGCCGGCCCGGCTGCCGGCAGACCGGCAGCGTGAGCAGGAAGCCACCGATCAGAATCGTGAGCACGTAGGCCGCGAACGACACCCGGGCCGGGTACCTGACGAGCGAGCCTGTGAACTGGGGCATCGACTGCGGCGCCGGCAGGTGGGTGCCCGCCGCCGACCACGACCCGCTCCTGGAGATGGCGCGGCTTCAGCCACGCCGAATGCCCGGAGCGTGGAGCCATGGTAATTGGCGCGGGTCGTGCCGGACAAACGCTCCGGAAAAACGGCTTTTTTTCGCGAAAAAAACCTGGGCGGCGAAATGTTTGACTCGTGCAAGCACGGGTCCATAATGGCGACGTTCAGTTCGAACAAGACGCTCGCCGCGGCGTTCGCGCCGTCCCGTCAGCGAGCCGCCCGTCAGTCGAATCCGGACCGCCTTCGGACCGCGTCCTGCGGCTCCGCCAGGGGCGTGATCGGCTGCCGCGTCATGTTCAACGGGACCGAGCAGCGCCTTCGTACCACACCCAGCCCTCCATACCAGAAAGGACCTGTTTCGCTCCGATGGCAAGGATTCGCAACGTTTTCGAGATCATCGAACTGTACGGGCACGACGAGAACTTCGAGCCCCAGTGCACGACCGAGTTCATCCCTACGACCGCCCCGGCGGGCTCGCGGCAGAAGATCGACGTGCTCGCCGAGCGCATCCAGCGGGGCATGCCCCTCTGGCACCCGGAAGACTCCACCGACTCCCCGACCGGGGTGCTGGTGGCCAGCGAGGACTGAAGCCGTCCTCGCGGCCGCGCGGGGGCGACACGCCCCGCCTGCTGATCACCGCCCTCCGCGGCCGCCCCGGCCGCGGAGGGCGATTTCGATGTCCCGCCGGGCACTGGCCGCCTTGAGCTTCTCGCGCTTATCGTGGGCCTTGCGGCCGCGGCCGATGCCGAGCAGCAGTTTCACCCGGCCGTTCTTGAAGTACAGCTTCAGCGGCACAAGCGTCAGCCCCTTGTCGTGCGCCTGGCCGGCGAACTTCTTGATCTCCCGGCGGTGGAGGAGGAGTTTCCGCCGCCGCTTGGGCACGTGATTGAGCTGGTTGGCCTTCTCGTACTCCGGGATGTCGGCGCCGATCAGCCAGGCCTCGTCCCCTTCGACGCGGCCGTAGGCCTCGTCGAGCGACATCCTCCCCGCCCGCAGGCTCTTGACCTCGCTCCCCACCAGGGCGATGCCGCACTCCAGCGTGTCGAGGATCTCGTAGTCGTGACGGGCCTTGCGGTTCTCCGCCACGACCCGTTCGGCCGGCTTGTCGGTAGCACCGGCGGCGGGCTTTTTGCCGGTCGGGCGGGTTGGTTTGGGGCTGGTCACGGGCCGCTGCTCGAAAGTGGGTGTCGGATGCCCTTTCAAGGTACACTTTCGAGGACCATACGACGTCCAAAAATCAGTCCGCGTCTCGCTCGCCCCTTCCCGGATCCCCGTCATGCCGCACCCCCGCGCACCGTCTCGTTCCTGGTCCCATCTGGTCCGGACCGCCATGGTCATGGCTGCCGCGGCCTGCGGCGGCAGCGCCACGGCCAACGAAACACCGGACACGCCGGCCTTGATGGGATTCGTGGCCGGACCGGCCAAGCCCGACAATCCCGGCGCGGTGGCGGTGAGCGGCGGCTGGATGGTGCCCTACGAGGAGACGATTCCCGGCACCGACGTGAAGTTTCGCATGCTCCCGATCCCCGGCGGGACATTCCGCATGGGCAGCCCGGCCGACGAGAAGGATCGGTCGGCCGACGAGGGCCCGACGTTCGAGGTCAGGGTCGAACCGTTTTGGATGGGACGCTGCGAGGTGACGTGGGCCGAATACAAGGCGTTCATGTCGGCCTGCGACGACTTCAAGGCCCTCGAGGCCGCCGGCCTGCGGCCGGTGACGCCCGACAACGAGGCCGACGCCGTCACGGCCCCCTCCAACCTCTACGACCCGACGATGACGTTCGGCAAGGGGGAGGATCCGGAACTGCCCGCGGTCACGATGACGCAGTTCGCCGCCCGGCAGTACACCAAGTGGCTCAGCGGCCTCACCGGCCGGTTCTACCGCCTGCCCGCGGAGAGCGAGTGGGAGCACGCCTGCCGGGCAGGCACGACCACGCCATGGAACACCGGCGCCGACGCCGCCGCCCTCGAGGCAGCCGCCTGGTTCGCCGACAACGCCGACGACACGCCCCACAAGGTGGGCCTGAAGCCGGCCAACGCCTGGGGGCTGCACGACATGCACGGCAACGTGGCCGAGTGGGTCGTCGATGAACTGGTCGCCGACGGCTATGCCCGACAGGCCGGACTGCCGCAGCCCGTCGCCGCCGCCGACGCGATCAACTGGCCGAAGCGGCTCTACCCCCGCGTCCTGCGCGGCGGCGCGTTCTACGACGATGTCGATCGCTGCCGCAGCGCCGCCCGCCTCGGCTCGCGCGACGCCGGCGGCACCGAAGAAAATCCCGACTGGAAGGACGTCGACCCCAATCTTCCCAAGAGCCCGTGGTGGTACACCGAGGAGCCGGCGCTCGGCGTCGGCATGCGGGTCGTCCGCCCGTTCGTCGCCCCGCCGGCGGCCGAGCAGCGGAAGTGGTGGAACGCCGACCTGGAGAGCATCGCCGCGGACGTCGCCGACCGGCTCAGCCAGGGGCGGGGTGCCCGCGGCCTCGTCGATCCGAAGCTCCCCGACGACGTCCGCAACGCCAGGACCAAGGGACGCCGCTGAGCGGCGCGCGACGCATGACATTCGCAACGCCGGTTCGCTCCGCCATCTGCTCTCTCCTGGTCGTCGCGGCGCTGGTCGCCCGCGCCGAGGAGTGGCCCGACTGGCGCGGCCCCGCGCAGGACAGGCACTACGCCGGCCGTGGCCTGCCCACGTCGTTCGATCCCGCCAAGGGAACCAACGTCCTCTGGAAGAACGACGCGGCGGGCGGGATCTCGACGCCCGTGATCATGGGGGGCCGGCTGTACACGCTCGTCCGCCACAAGCCGGGAACGAGGGAGGAGGCCGAAAAGGTGCTCTGCCTCGACGCCACGACGGGCGAGAAACTCTGGGAGAACGTGTTCAACGTCTATCTCTCCGACGTGCCGGCCGAGCGGGTCGGCTGGTCGGCCATCGTCGCCGATCCGGAGGGCGGCACCGTCTTCGCCCACGGCGTATGCGGCGTGTTCACGGCGATCGACGCCGCGACCGGCCGGACGAAGTGGCAGCGGTCGCTGCACGAGGAGTTCGGCTTCCTCTCCACCTACGGCGGCCGGACGAACATCCCGGTGGTGTTCGAGGATCTGGTGATCGCCAGCGCCGTCGTCACCGGCTGGGGCGACACCGCCCGGCCCGCCCACCGGTTCCTCGGGCTCGACAAGGCGACGGGCACGGTCCGCTGGATGAACGGCACGAAGGAACTCCCCGAGGACACGACCTACAGCACCCCGTCGCTGGCCGCGCTCGGCGGCCAGGCGGCCCTCGTCTTCGGCTCGAGCGACGGCAGCGTCTGGAACTTCCAGCCGCGGACCGGCAAGGCCGTCTCGAACTTCAAGCTCTCGCGCCGCGGCCTCAACGTCGCGCCACTGGTGGACGGCGAAACGGTCTACGTCTCGCAGGCCGAGGAGAACCTCGACAACACCACGATGGGCTCGGTGACGGCCTTCAAGGGCGTGGGCACGGGCGACATCACGGCCGCAAGCGCCATCTGGCAAAAGAAGGGCGTGATGGACGGCCGGTCGATGCCAGTGGTGCTCGGCGACCGGGTGTACTTCGTGGACGACGGCGCCAAGGTCTTCGCGTTCGACAAGGCGACCGGCACGCCGGTCGGCAAGCCGGCAAAACTCCTCGGCACGATCGTCCGCGGCAGCCCGCTCGTGGCCCAGGGCAGACTCTACGTCTGCTCGACGAGCGGCTGGCACGTGCTCGAGCCGACGCCCGACGGGTTGAAGGTCGTCGAAAAGAAGCGGCTCGACGAGGAGGACGAGGTCACGGCCTCGCCGATCGCCTGGCAGGGACGGATCTACCTGACGACGGGTTCCCGCCTCTACTGCATCGGCGACGCGGCCGTCGGGCAGAGCGTCTCGAAGGAGCAACCGCGGGCCACGGCCGCCCAGCAGGTGTCCGCGACGACGCGGGGGCCCGCGGGCGAGCCGGCCTGGGTGCAGATCGTGCCGGCCGAGGCGCAGATCGCCGCCGGCGCGACGCTCACGCTCAAGGTCCGGCTGTTCGACGCCGCGGGCCGGTTCGTGAAGGAATCGTCCGCAGAGTTCTCGGCGACGGCCGGCAGCGTCGCCGCCGACGGCAGCTACACCGCCCCGGCCGCCACCCACGCCGCCGCGATCGTGACGGCGAAGGTCGGCGGCCTCGAAGGCCGGGCCCGGATCCGCTCCATGCCCCCCCTGCCCTGGAAGTTCGACTTCGAGGAGATCCCCCTCGCCGCCGACCCCAAGACCGGCGTCGTCAAGGGGGAGCCGCCGCTGCCCTGGATCGGGATGCGGTACCGGCACGTCGTCCGCGAGGCCGAGGGCTCGAAGTGCCTCGTCAAGGTGACGACGATCCCCAAGGGGACCCGCAGCCAGGGCTGGATCGGGCCGATCGAACTCCACGACTACGTCATCCAGGCCGACTTCCGCGCCCAGGAGACCGGCGTGGGGAAGCCCGGCTCGCCGGCCTCGGCCGGCACCCCGGCAGAGGCGAGCGATGCCGACGCGTTCACCAAGGCGTTCGGCGCTCCCGCGGCGCTGGAGAAGGCGCGGATGCCCGACATGGGGCTCATCGCCCAGCGGTACACGCTCGACCTGATGGGCGCCGCGCAGCAGCTGCAGGTTCGTTCCTGGCCCCCGCAGGTGGCGACGCATTTCTCGAAGACGATTCCCTTCGCCTGGGAGGCGGGCCGCTGGTACACGATCCGCTTCGAGGCCCGGACGAAGGACAGCGCCGCCCAGCTCCGCGGCAAGGTCTGGCCGCGGGGCACGCCGGAGCCCGCCGACTGGACGATCGAGGCCGTCCACGAGGCCGGCAACCTCCAGGGCAGCCCGGGCTTCTTCGGCAATTCCAAGGATTCCGAGATCTTCATCGACAACGTGAGTGTGGAGGCCGTGAAATGACCCGTCGCCTGTTCGCCTCGCTCCTGATCGCCTGCGCCGCCGCCGTGGCCGCCGCGGCCGACTGGAACCAGTGGGGCGGCTCTGCCCAGCGCAACAACACCCCCGACGCCCGGAACCTCGCCGCCGACTGGGCGCCGGGCGACTTCGATCCCGACACCGGCGCCTGGAAGCCGGAGACGAGCAAGAACGTCGCCTGGGTGGCGGCGCTCGGCAGCCAGACGTACGGCAACCCGGTCGTGGCCGGAGGCCGGGTGTACGTCGGCTCCAACAACGGCAAGGGCTGGCTGAAGCGGTATCCGCCAGCGATCGACCTCGGCTGCCTGCTGGCCTTCGACACCCGCGACGGCTCGTTCCTCTGGCAGGACTCGAGCGAGAAACTCCCCACCGGCCGGGTGCACGACTGGCCGCTGCAGGGGATCTGCTGCGCGCCGCTCGTCGAGGGGGACCGGCTGTGGTACGTCACCAGCCGCGGCGAGGTGAAATGCCTCGACACCGAGGGCTTCCGCGACGGCGAGAACGACGGACCGGTCACGAACGAGAAGGTGCAGGAGCGGGACGAGGCCGACGTCGTCTGGGTGCTCGACATGATGAAGGAGCTCGGCGTCTCGCAGCACAACATGTGCTCGTGCAGCGTGACGACCGCCGGCAACCTGCTGTTCGTCAACACCAGCAACGGCGTGGACGAGGGGCACATCAACCTGCCGAACTCCAAGGCCCCGAGCTTCATCTGCCTCGACAAGCGCGACGGCAAACTGCTCTGGGCCGACAACTCCCCCGGGGCCAACGTCCTCCACGGCCAGTGGTCGAGCCCGGCCTACGCCGAGCTGGGCGGCGTGCCGCAGGTGCTGTTCGGCGGCGGCGACGGCTGGCTCTACGCCTTCGACGCCCGCGGCGCCGACGGCAAGGCGAAGCTGCTCTGGGAATTCGACTGCAACCCGAAGGAGTCGAAGTACACGCTCGGCGGCCGGGCCGACCGCAACCACATCATCGGCACGCCGGTCGTCTTCGACGGCCTCGTCTACGTGGCCGTGGGTGAGGATCCGGAGCACGGCGAGGGGGTGGGGCACCTGTGGTGCATCGATCCCACGAAGCGCGGCGACGTGTCCAGCGAACTGGCCGTGAGCCTCAAGGCGCCCGACAAGCCGCTGCCGCGCCGCCGGGAGCAGGCGGTGATCAAGGCCGACGGCGAGGTCGCCCGGCCCAATCCCGCCTCGGCCGCCGTCTGGCACTACCCCGGCTTCGACGCCAACGGCGACGGCAAGCTCGAGTTCGAGGAGACGATGCACCGCACCTGCGGCACGGTGGCGATCAAGGACGGGCTGTTGTACGTCGCCGACTTCAGCGGCCTGTTCCACTGCCTCGACGTCAAGACGGGCAAGCCGCACTGGACCCACGACATGCTCGCCGCCAGCTGGGGGTCGCCGCTCGTCGCCGACGGCAAGGTGTACATCGGCGACGAGGATGGCGACATCTGCATCTTCAAGCTCGGCAGGGAGAAGGAGCTGATCGGCGAGATCAACATGGGCAACAGCGTCTACTCGACCCCGATCGCCGTGGGCGACACGCTGTACATCGCCAACAAGAGCCACCTGTTCGCGATCCGCGAGGGTGCCAAGCCCGCAGCCAAGTAAATCGGGGACGGGAGCGAATTTCCACAAGGAGAAATTCGCTCCCGTCCCCATTCTCCCCGGAGGCTTCGCCGATGTCCGTCTTTCCCCGCGCGGTCTGCCTGATCGCGGCCCTGCTCCTCGCGCTGCCGGCGGCCGCCGACACGCCGCTGCCCGCGCACGTCTCCCCGCAGCTCCTGATCGACGCCAAGCGGGTCGTCGTGCTCGGCGACTCGATCACCCACGACGGCCGCTGGCTCGCGCACCTCGTGGCCTGGATGGAACGCCAGGGAACCGCGGCCGAGGTGCTCGACCTCGGGCTGCCGAGCGAGACGGTGTCGGGCCTCTCCGAGGAGGGGCATGCCGACGGCGCGTTTCCCCGACCCGACCTCGGCGAGCGGCTCGACCGGGTGCTGCGGGTCACCCGGCCCGACGTCGTGCTCGCCTGCTACGGCATGAACTGCGGCATCTACAAGCCGCTCGACGAGGCCCGGTTCGCGAAGTTCAAGGCCGGCATCGAGCGGCTGCATGCCGCCGTCGAGAAGGCCGGTTCCAGGATCGTCCACCTCACGCCCCCTCCGTACGAAAAGCCCGCTGCGGAGAACCGTGGAGCCGACCACGACTACGACGCCGTGCTCGAGGCCTATTCCGCCTGGCTCGTCTCGAAGCGGGCCGACGGCTGGCTCGTCATCGACGTTCACGGTCAGATGAAACGGCTGCTGGCCGAACGGCGGAAAGCCGACCCCGCCGCCCGCTTCGCCCCCGACGGCGTGCATCCCGATGATGCGGGCCACTGGGCGATGTTCCGCGCCGTCGCCGCCGGGCTGGGCGATGCCGCCTCGGCAACCGCGGAGACGCCCGTGGCCCTGGCGGCGTTCCTGCCGGAGGTGACCACGCGGCTGCACCTGCTCCGCGACGCCTACCTCGCCGCCACGGGACATGCGCGGCCGGGCCTGCCCTCCGGGCTGCCCCTGACCGAGGCGGAAGGGCGGGCCGCGCGGATCACGGCATCGCTCCGCTCCCGACGGCTGTATCTCGCCGGCCGCAAGATGCCGAGCCGGGAATGGGTGTCGGCGATCGAATGGCCCCGGCCGCGGGGGGTCGATCCCGGCCCCGCCCCGGCGGCACCGGCCCGGGTGCCGCCCGACGCCGTGGTGCTGTTCGACGGCAAGAGCCTCGCCGCCTGGGACGGGGCCGAGAACTGGCGGGTCGCCGACGGCGTCGCCACGATCGGCAAGGGGGTGATCCGCTCGAAGCAGGCGTTCGGCGATTGCCAGATGCACGTTGAGTTTCGCATGCCCCCGCCGGAGCCCGGAGCCAAAGGACAGGCCCGGTCCAACTCCGGCGTCTACCTGATGGGCAAGTACGAAATCCAGTTGCTCGACTCGTTCGAGGATGGCACCGACGGGCCGCTCACCTACCCCGACGGCCAGTGCGGCGCCCTCTACAAGCAGCGGCCCCCGGCCGTGAACGCCTGCCGGCGGCCCGGCGAGTGGCAGACCTACGACATCCTGTTCACGCGCCCCCGGTTCGCGGCTGACGGCACGCTCGACGCCCCCGGACGGGTGAGCGTGCTGCACAACGGCGTGGCGATCCACTCCGATACGACGATCCTCGGCAGCACGCTCTGGGACGGGCCGCCGGCCTACACGGCGCACGCCGACGCCCTGCCCATCGAGCTTCAGGACCACGGCAACCCGATCGAGTTCCGCTCGGTCTGGGTCCGCCCGTTCGCGCCGGTCGCACCGCGGCCGGCGGTCGACCGCTGACCGGCGGGCCGCGGCCGACGCAACGCCGGCCTCAGCCGGCGAGCGACTCGCGCAGGCTGCGGAGCGCCCCCTGCGGATCGGCCCCGGTCGGAGCCCGCCCCGCCCGCCGGTACCAGTAGGCGGCGTTGGCGTGATCCCCCTCGATGGCGTGCAGCAGGCCGTGGATCAGGGCCGCGGTTTCGTCCGCCTCGTCCCGCTGCACGACATCGTGCGCGTCGTCCCAGTGGCCGGCGAGGGCCAGGTCGATCGCCCGCACGAGGTCGTCCCGGTTCATGGCTCCACCGCGGCCACCATGCCGAGGAGCGCGTCGAACGCCAGCGCCACCACGCTGCCGGCCGGCGCGGCCGGTGCAGCAGGGGCGTTCGGGTCCTTCTTCCGCCAGCCGACGGCCACCCAGCCGTCCTTGCGGGCCACGAGCTGCTCCATGGGAAGCGGCCCGGTATGGGCGAGCTGGGCCGGCAGCCGCAGCGGCTTCACGTCGGCGACCTCCTCGAAGACCTTGTTGAATCGCTTCTGCAGGATCCGGCGCAGGGACGTCTCGGCCATCGTCAGCTTCTCGCTCCCGCCGGGGACGAAGCCCGGCGGGTAGATCTGCACGTCGCCATCCCGCACCAGGCGGATGCCGGCCGGGCCCTGCTCGATCCGGTAGGCCGCCCAGATGTCCATGGCGGGAAACTCCCTGTCCCCCGAGGTGAACCGGCTGCCACGGACCGTGACCTTCACCCGGTCGTCGTCGGCGTCGAGCTGCACCGGCTTCCGCTTGGCGAACGTGATCGACCACGGCTTCTGGTCGGGGTCATTGCCGAGCGCCTCCGGGAGCGTGCCGTTGTTCTTCCGGATCTGCTCCTCGACGAACTCCTGCGTGATCGTCCGGCCGCCGAGCGTGATCTCGGCGACGTTGTTGACGGCCGTCTCGTGGACGCGGGCGGCGAGGATGGCGTCGGCATCGACCACCGGTGGCGCGGAAAAGGCCGCGATCTGGTCGGCGAGCGACTTGCGGGCCACCACCGACAACCGGGACTCGCTGGTGTTCATCGCCAGGAGCTCCGGAAACCAGCCCCGTTCGACGAGCGGCCGACGGAACCGGGACTGGTAATCCCGGGCCGCCTGCGCGATCGCGGTTCCGGTCTGCTCCTCGAACTGCCCCCGGACGCGCTGCCGGGCCTTGGCGGAGGAGAGCGCCTCGGCCTGCGGCCGCATCTCGGCGATCTTCCGGCTGGCGATCTTGCGAATGAGCCGCTTGCCGAACCGGGCGTTGACGCCGATGCCGGCGGTCCGGGTGTCGGTGGAGGCACGCACCTCGGCCGGCTGCGTGCCGACCCGGTCGCCGTCGATCGTGATCCGTTTCCGGGCATCGACCTTGGTCGTCCCCAACGTGTGCACCGTCACGGGCCCCTGCGAACCGCGGGTTCGCGACTGGTTCGTCGCATCCAACTTCAGGTCGATCACGGCCCGGTCGGACGACGGTACGAAGTCGAGGTACACCAGGCCGGTGGTGTGGCCGCTGCCTCTGACCCGCGTACCGAGCAGCGTCTCGTTGACCGGCGAGATTTCATCGACCGTCCGGTTCACCGCCGCGCCGAGCAGCGATTCGTCCACCTCGAGGAACAGATTGGGCCGGCTGACCGCGGACCGCACCCGGGCCACCGTCGCCGCCCCCTGCCCCGACTCCTCGAGCCGCGCCAGCAGCGGACCGACCGGATCGAGCGGCTCCACCGTTCCCGCGGCCGCACCGGCCGCGACCGCGGCCGCGAGTTTCTCCAGCCGCTGGGCGTAGACCGCGGCCGCATTCCCGTCACCGGCCGCCGCGACGGCCTCCGCGTAGCCGGCGACGGCCCGGCGGACGGCGGCGAACTGTGGCATTTCCAGGCCGTTCTCCCCGGCGTCGAGCAACTGGTGCAGGCGGCGCAATTCGGCGACGTCGGCCTTCGGGCCGGCGGCCGCCTGGGCCCGGAGGGCGGGCCAGTCGAGGTAGCGCCGCCAGTCGGCACCGCTGGGGCTGCGGGCGAGGAGCGAGTCGAGCGGCCCGAGCACCTCGCGCAGCCGGGCGGCGGCCGTTTCCAGCCGGGCCGTGGAGACGGGCGCGAACGCCTCTCCATCGCCCAGCGGCCGGGCCGCCAGGTCGGCCAGATCGGCCCCCGCGACCCGGTTGTGGCCGCCGGCCATTCCGGCAGCGACGGCGACGGCGAGCACCGCGACAAACCCGTTCATTTCTCCCGCCCTGCAGTTGAACCTCATCGCGTCGCCGCCTCCGGGGATGGTTGGTCGTGCCGGTGGGCAGCCACCGGGACGTCGAGAGTCTATCCGGTCGCCTGCCCGGGCCTCCACAGCAGATTGGCGGCCGCCGCCGGGCCGCCCTGCGGCAGGGTCAGGGGAATGCAGGCCCCGGGGTCAGCCCATCGGATGGCTGACGGCCGGCAGGATGAACACCTTGCCGTCCCCCATCCGTCCGGTGCGGGCGACCTGCACGATCCGCTCGACGACCTCGTCCACGCGGGCATCCTCGACCCAGAACTGGATCTCCACCTTGGGGAGGAAGGCGAGCGAATACTCGCTGTCACCGTACTGGTCGAGGTAGCTCTTCTGCCGCCCGTAGCCCTTGACCTCGCGGACCGTGCAGGCCTCGAGCGGCGCCAGCCGCAGCGCCTCGAGCACCCGCTCGGCGAGAAACGGCTTCACGATGGCGATCACTTCCTTCATGCAGCACGGGGCCCGGCAGCGGGAGCGGGGAGTGCCCGGGGCCCGTCAACTGAAGAAGTTCTCGCCGAACAGGTTGAGCGGCGGGCAGGTGGTCACAGTGATGTCTCCCTCGACCCGGGTCTGGCAGGCCAGCCGCATCGTCTGCTCGTTGCCGACGTAGGCCAGCGAGACCGCCAGCCGGGCCGACTCGAGCATGCCCTTGGGACTGGTGTTCTCCATCCCCTTGGTGACGAGCACCCGGCACGAACCACACGTCCCAAACCCGTGGCAGTTCGCCACCTGGTGGATCCCGGGATACAGCCGCACGCCCGCCCGCAGCGCCTCCTGGCGGAGATTGGCGCCGGCCGGAACCTGGATTTCCTTCTTTTCGTTGGCGAACGTGATCGTGGGCATGGGAATCTCTCGACGGGACGGGGGGCGGACGCCGATACTGTAGTCCGCTGCAGCGACTCCTTCCAGCGGACACCGGGGCGGACCATGGCGGAACTGACGAAATACCAGCAATCGATCGTCAAAAACTACTACGAGAACCTCGACACGGCCCTGCTCCAGCGGCTCGGCGAGCAGGTCACCGACCTGTACCTCGCCGAGGGGAAGAAACGGGAGAAACTCTGGGGGAGCGTGGCCACCGCGCTGGCCAAGCTCGGGGTGCCGCAGTCGCGGATCGACACCATCCGCAAGTCGGACGACGCCCGCAGGCTGGCCCAGTTGCTGCAGGAGTTGCTGGCCAAGGATTGACCCTGCCGCGGCCGTGCCCCATGCTGTGGCCTTTGCGCCTCGCCGGGCACGTTCGCCGATGACCGACTCCAGCCCCGATCCCGCCACCGACCGCGCCGCGGCCGTCGCCGCCCTGCGGTGGAAGAAGTTCCCCGTGCTCGACGACGGCTTCGTCGCCCTCGTGGACTGCATGGGGGACGACGCGGCGATCGTCCAGGCCGCCCGGGTGAGTTACGGCGCCGGCACCCGGGCGGTCAGCGACGACCGGCAGCTGATCCGCTACCTGATGCGGCACGCCCACACGACCCCGTTCGAGATGGCGGAGCTGAAGTTCATCGTCCGCGTGCCGATGGACTGCTGGCGGCAGTGGATCCGGCACCGCACGGCCAGCGTCAACGAGTACTCCACCCGCTACTCGCTGGCCATCGACTCGACCCAGGCGACCGGCGCGGACGAGTGGCGGACCCAAGCCAGCGCGAACCGCCAGGGATCCGCGGAGCCGCTGCCCGGGCCCGCAGGCGAACGCTTCAGCGTCGCCGAGCGCGACCTCCAGGATCACGCCCGCCGGGTCTATGAGGAGCGGCTCCAGGCCGGCATCGCCCGGGAGCAGGCCCGCAAGGATCTGCCGCTGTCCACCTACACCGAGGCCTACTGGAAGATCGACCTCCACAATCTCCTCCACTTCCTCGCCCTGCGGATGGATCCGCACGCCCAGCTGGAGATCCGTCGCTACGCCGAGGCGATCGGCCGCGAGATCGTGGCCCCGCTGTTCCCACTCGCCTGGGAGGCGTTTCTCGACTACCGCGTCGAGGCCCTGCGGTTGACTCGGCTCGACCGCGCGGTGATCGAGCGACTGGTGGCGGCCGGCGGGCGGCTGCCGGCCCCCGTCGCCGACTTCCTCGCGGTCCAGGATCCGTCGTGGCGCGGCCTGGAACGCTGCCGCGAACGGGACGAGTGCCTGGAAAAACTCCGCGGGCTCGGGCTCGTGCAGCCGACTTCCTCCTGACCTCCCCGACCCACCGGAGCCCTGTCGATGCCCAACGCCGCCGACGATGTCCTCGCCGCCAATCGCCGTCTCCTCGCGGCGATCGCCTCCGCCGACTGGCCCGCCTACCGCGAGCTCGTCGCCGACGACATCACCTGCTTCGAGCCGGAGGCCCGCGGCCATCTCGTCGAGGGGCTCCCGTTCCACGAGTTTTATTTCAAGCTCGCGAGTGCCGCCGGCAAGCCGGCCGCGCCGGCGACGACGACGCTGGCCTCGCCCACCGTCCGGATGCTCTCTGAAGAAGTCGCCCTCGTGGCCTACGTTCGGCTGGTCCAGAAGCTCGACGCCGCGGGGAATCCCGTGACCACGACCTGCGAGGAGACGCGGCTCTGGAAGAAGGTCGCCGGCGGCTGGAAGCACGTCCATTTCCACCGCAGCCTGCCCGGCTGACGGCAACGCCGTGCACCTGCAACCGTGCAAGCATCGCCTGCGCGGAGCCGGGCTTCGCCCGGCGACCACAAGCCGGAGCAGACGCTTTGTCGGCTGCGACGGCGCGACAGCCAGCAAGCCGGAGCACACACCGCGCACCCGCAACCGTGCAAGCATCGCCTGCGGGGAGCCGGGCTCCGCCCGGCGACCGTAAGCCGGAGCAGACGCTATGTCGGCTGCGACGGCGCGACAGTCACCAGTCGCGGATCACGATCTCCGCCTCCGACCCCGCGGCCAGCACGCCCCCGCCGGCGGGCAGCGCGACGAAACAGCCCGCGCCGGCGAGGCCTAGCAGGTCGGACGAACCGGTCCATGGAAGCGGCGTCGCCGCGAACGGAAGTTGCTTCGAGCCATGTTCCTCGGCGGCCACACGCTCGAGGCGGGCCGGCAGGTAGACCGGCCGATCCTCGGCGGCCTTCGCCGCCGTCTTCAGAACAGCGCGGGCCCGGGGCAGGTGCCAGTCCGACCGCGGCCGGCCGGCGAGGATGCGGATCGCGGGCCGCACGAAGAGTTCGAAGCAGACAAGGCTGCTGGCGGGATTACCCGGCAGGCCGAAGACGAGCGTCGGCGGTGCATCGGGCCGCCTGAAGATCCCGAACCAGACCGGCTTGCCCGGCTTGAGCCGGACCTTGTGAAACACCCGCTCGACCCCGCAGCGGGCGAACGTGTCGGGCACGAGATCGAGATCGCCGGCCGAGACGCCGCCCGAGAGGACGAGCACGTCGGCGGCCAGCCCGCGCGCGACCGCGTCCCGGATCGCCTCGGGCCGGTCCGGGACGCTGCCGAGCGGCAGCGGTTCGGCCCCGAGGAGCAGGCTGGCCGCGGCCAGCATCGGCGCGTTCGAGTTGCGGGTCTGCCCGTGCCCGGGAACGGCCTCCGGCGCCACCAGTTCGCTGCCGGTCGAGAGGATCGCCACCCGCGGCCGCGGCACGGCCATCACGGTCACAGCGCCGGCCTCGGCGGCGAGGCCGATCTCCGCCGCGCCAAGCCGGCTCCCGGCCGGCAGCACCTCCTGGCCGCGGCGAAACGCCGCGCCGCACCGGGCCACATGCTGCCCGTGGCGAAACCGGCCGTCGCGCAGTCGCACCCGCCCGCCGGCGTGCGCGGCCGCCGTGCCATCGACGGCCGACTCGATCGGCACGACGGCGTCGGCGCCCGGCGGGATCGGCGCGCCGGTCATGATCCGGGCACAGGCGCCGGGCCGGATCTCGAGCCCGGTCGTGTCCCCGGCGGCGAGATCGACGACCACCTCGAGGTCCACGACCTCGCTGACCCCGGGGGCGAAGTCGGCCGACCGGACGGCGAAGCCGTCCATCATCGCCCGGTCCCAGGGGGGCGAGTCGCAATCGGCCACGACCGGCGCTCCAAGCACTCCGCCACAGGCATCGAGCAGGCCCTGGCGAAGCGGCGGCAGCGGGGCTGCCGTGCGTTCCACGAGCGCGACTGCGTCGGCGAGGTCGATCATGACGCGATCTGCGCGGTCGCGTGCCCGGCGGCCGCCGGCGGCCGCCGGCCGAGGAACGCCGCCAGCAGATCGTAGCCGGCCGGGGTGAGAAAACTCTCCGGGTGAAACTGCACGCCGTGGATCGGCAGCGTGCGGTGGCGGATCGCCATGATCTCCCGCGATCCGTCGGGCGCCGTGGACCAGGCATCGACGGCGAACTCCGGCGGCAGCGTGGGGGGATCGATGACGAGGCTGTGGTAGCGGGTCGCCTCCAGCGGGCTCGGCAGCCCGGCAAACAGTCCCGCGCCGGCGTGCTCGATCCGGTCCACCTTCCCGTGCATCAGCCGCTTGGCCCGCACGATCCTCCCGCCGAACACCTGCCCGATCGACTGATGGCCGAGGCAGACGCCGAGGATCGGCATCCGGCCCGCGAACCGGCGGATCGCGTCGCAGGAGATGCCCGCCTCGTCGGGCGTGCAGGGGCCGGGGGAGACCACGAGAAAGGCCGGGGCCCGGTCGGCGATCTCGGCGCAGTTGATGCGGTCGTTCCGCACCACCTCCACCGGCAGGTCGGGGGCGATCTCGCCGAACCGCTGCACGAGGTTCCAGGTGAACGAGTCGTAGTTGTCGATGAGCAGGATCATGAAAATGGGGACGGGAGCGATTTTCGACGAAGCGTGATCGTGGACTATGGTACCGATGCGGGAAAAATCGCTCCCGTCCCTGTTTTCACTCCAACAGCGTCGCCGGATGCCCCTCGCGTTCGATCAGTGGCATGACGTGCGGCTTGTAGATCGTCGTGTAGGCCTCGGCGACGCGGTGGGCCTCGAGGGCCTCGGCCGACGCCCAGTGCTCGACGAGCACGAACCGGCGCGGCTCCGTGTTGGAGTGGTAGACGTCGAACCGCAGGCAGCCCGGTTCGGTGCGGCTCTTGTGCATCGCCGCCGCGAGATGCTCCCGGATCGTGGGCACGTCGGCCGGATCCTTGGCAAGGAGGAGAACGTTGAGGCAGATCATGGCCGGGATGACGCTCGCGGGAACTGTTGCCGGGAAGGCAGGGGCGGTCGGCCCGCTGCCGCCGCGTCCTATTGTTGTAGCAGCACGACGCGGGGGGCCGCCGCCGGCCCGCCTGTCCGCCGGGCGAGAACGCGGATATACGGCGGCAGGAAGGCCGCCCTGTGGGCGAACGACCCGACCTCGGCGCCGGGACGGGCATGGTCGGGCTCGGAAAAATCCTCGATCGTGAACCCCGCCCGGCAGAGGCCGCCGAGGAGGGCCGCGAGCGGATGCACGAACTCGTGGGTGCCGGTCTCCCGGAGCCGGGATGGGGGCTCCGGCGGAAGCGGCTCGCGGCTACCCTGCGGATGGCGGAGTTCGTACCGGCCGGCGGCGTTGGGAACGATCCCGGCCTGCAGGCTGGCGGGCGCCTTGTGCTGGCTGACGTACAGCCCCTGCGGTCGGGTGACGAATGCCACGGCGGCGAACACCGCGGCGACATCTGGCACGTAGCAGGTGCTGACCGGATGGATGACGAGATCGAACCGGCCCGCGCCGAGCATCGCCAGATCGTCCATCGACGTCTGGACGATCTCCAGGTCGATCCGCCGCTCGCGGGCCACCTGCCGGTCGAGCGCGAGCATCGCCGCGGAGATGTCGACCACGGTGACGCGGCCGCCGGCGGCGGCGTAGATCGGCCCGTGCTTGCCGCCCCCGGCGGCGAGGCACAGGACCTCGAGACCGTCGAGCCGCTCCGGGATCCACGGTCGGCCTCCCGCGGGCCCCCCCGTGCCGAGCCAGCCGCGGGCATCGGTGAAGGCGTTATCGACGGCGGGCCGGGCGAGCTCGACGCCCGCCGCCGCCAGCCGGTCCCAGGCCCGGGCGTTGTGCTCGACCGCGGCGTCGCGGGCACCGGTATCGCGGCTCATGCCCGCCGACCCCACCGCCGGCCGCGGACGACCGCCCAGCCCACGCCGGCCCCGATCAGCAGCGCCCAAGTGCCGGGCTCCGGGACGGTGGCGACCGTCAGATTGTCCATCGCGAAGTACGCCGGCGTCGTGAGGCCGTATTCGCTGTACTGACTGCCATCGAACGAGAATTCGATCCGATCGACGACGCCGAGGGGCGTGAGGTCGAACCACGCCCAGCCGGAGAGGATGCCCGTTGGCGAGTCGCCACGTCGGTCTCCGAGGAAGAAGGTCGCAGATCCGGTGACGCTTCCACCGACAAAGCCGGTGGCGGTGGTCGCGAACCAGCCCGTCCCCGTGGGCAGCGGGTCGCTGAACCCGTCGCCGTCCTGCATGCTCCCAAAGGCATACGTCGTATTGGCGATCCTGAAGCCGGACACCTCCGTGGCCACCGGCAGCGTGATGACCGGCAGAAAGGGCGTGAACGAATCCTGGTACGCGACCGCGTAGGTCGGTGACTCGTAGCCCCCGCCGGGGTTCGAGGCGTACTGGTTGGAGAACGTCGCAGCACCCGATGCAGCCACGTCCGAGTAGGAAAATCCCGCCCAGGACGCATACCCGTAGAACGCGTCGATGCTGAACTGGTTGGCGAAGGAGACGCTCCCCGACGTCCACGGCACGGTCACCGACTGGCCGGGCGCGAGGTTGCCAGGGTTGCCGTTGAAGAATCCGGCCTCGGGCACGGTGAGGTCCTCGAACGTGATGACGACTTCGGCGCGGACGTGGCCGGGCCATGCCGCCGCGCAGCAGAACAGGGCGGCCAGAGAACGGATGGCTGCATGGAGACTGGGACGACGCATGAGGAAACTTTCCGGAAAGAAGGCGAACGGGGATGCTGCTACCCGCGGCCGGCACGGAGGGCCGGCGGCGACAACGAAATCCGGCACGCAGCGGGGCTGCGATGCGGGGCGGTCCTTGGCGAGTAGCGGCACCTCCGGGCGGGCGGAAAGTCGGGTTCTTCAGGGCTGGGACCAGGGCGTCGGCCCAGGCTCGGCACGGTTCCTCGTGCAGGCGGCGGCGAGTACGCGAACATCGGTCGCATCGGCGATGAATCGGACGACACCGTCGCCGCACAGGCCGTGGGCGCCCCCGGGATGGCGGCTGCGCATCTCGTCCTCCCAGGTCGGCCAGTTCACCGCGTAGGACTGATCGAAGAGATTGCGGCCGTTGATCCATTGGCCGTCGGGCCATGGCCCGGAGGCGCACTCACCGACGAACAGGGTGTTGGAAAGCCCGTCGCTGATCTCGCGATCGCCGATCCCCCGGTTGTTGATGAACACGCCCTTCTCGGGGTTGTTCGGCGACCGGATGCGCTCCCCGTTGATCCCGCCGTAGTCGCTGCCCCCCAGGCCGCCGACGAGCGGACTGCGGCCCGCCGACGGACAGGCGAACACCGGAAGCGGGACTGCCGCCGCGGCGGCGTTCGCCGCGTGATCGTACGGCTTGGAGAAGTCGATCCGGTCGGCCAGACTCTGCTGCTCGAGCCACGGCAGGATGTACGCATTCCAGGCGAGGCAGCGGTTCGTGCCGCCGGTGCCGGACTTCCATTCCAGGCAGCCGGTCGGGAACACACGCCTGGCCAGCAGGTGGCCGTGGAGCGCGCAGCCGATCTCGCGGAGGTTGCCCGCACACTGCGTTCGCCGCCCCGCCTCGCGGACGGCCTGCACAGCCGGCAACATCAGCGCCATCAGCCCGGCGAGGACCGCCACCACGACGAGCAGTTCGACGAGCGACATTCCGCTCCGCCGCATCCGCGCGCAGACATCCATGGAACAACCGCCTGGCAAGCGCACACCCCTTCCCGCGGACCGCGCATGCAGGCGCACGCACGACCTGGAAACGAGGCAGGTGCTTGCAGCAGCGGATCCTGAGCGTGTGCCACGACCGGCCGCGTTCGCGGCCGTGCCCGCCTTTCCGCCCTCGCGGTCCGGCAGACTCCCGACACCTGGTAGGTCTTCTGACTTTCGGGCTTTCGTCGGCTGCAGCCTTCTCGCGAACCCTCCGTCAGCGACGGCAGGAACGCAATGGCTCGAATACAGCCGGCCTTCTCTTCGCGGGCCACGGCGAGCGTGGCACCCCGAAAATCGCCCGATCACAGCGGCGGGGCCGTCCCGGATTCACACCGGAGTTCCCTGTTTGCCGGACGGAGACAACTGCCCGCACCCGGCCACCAGAGTCGAAGCGGAGTCTACCGGCTGGGCAACGGCTGTCAACAAACATGACCTGCCGGCCAAAACCAGCCTCCGGGAACGGCGCGGGGAGCGAAAATGTCAAACTCTGACGGCGCCGCGCGTGAAACTGTGACGGTTGTGAGGAGCCGCACCGCAGAGTCTGCGCAACAGCGTTTTGCCGCATGTTTTTCGCAATGGGAAGCCGCGAACCGGGCCGCGAAAAATACTTCGACCTCGCTCAAGCCGCTTTCGCCAAGTCGCCGATAGCCCCCTTGTCCCCCGGGGCATCACTGTGCCCGTCGGGCAACCAGGGGGCGGCAGCAACCTGCGATCAATCGAGTCACGGAATGGCTCGACAGGCCTGCCGCGGAACAGTTCGTGGATCACAACCTCGGGGTGACGAACCTCGCGAACGGGACGTCGACTCTCGCGTGATCCGCAAGCAAAGGAGATGTGGCTCGATGAAGCGTATGATGTTTCTCGGTGCGCTGGTTCTCGGTGTCACCGTTTGTAGCCAGTCCTTCGGGTTCGAGCTTCTGAACAAGATGCTCGGCCACAAGGGCTGCACCTCGTGCTGTGAGCCCGATTGCGGAGCCGGCAACGGCTGTGCGGGCGCCTGTGAGCCCGGCTGCGGAGCCGGCAATGGTTGTGCGGAACCGGCCTGCGGAGCCGGCAACGGCTGTGCGGAACCGGCCTGCGACGCCGGCAACGGCTGCTGCGAGCCGGCCTGCGGGGCGGCCTCGTGCTGCGGTGGTCGGAAGAAGCATGACCTTTTCGGCGGGCTGAAGGGCCTGTTCGAGAAGTGCAAGCGGAAGCACCGTGGCTGCACCGGCTGCACCGAGCCGGGCTGTGGTGCCGGCAACGGCTGTGCGGAGCCCGCCTGCGGGGCTGGCAACGGCTGTGCGGAGCCCGCCTGCGGAGCCGGCAACGGCTGTGCGGAACCGGCCTGCGACGCCGGCAACGGCTGCTGCGAGCCGAGCTGCGGGGCTGCCAGCGGCTGCTGCTCGAAGCGGAAGTGCCCGACGCCGATCCGTGACCTCCTCAAGGCGATCCACGCCGCGAAGAAGGCCCGGAAGAGCTGCACCGGCTGCTGCGGCAGCGAGCCCGACTGCTCGGCCGGCAACGGCTGCTGCGGTGCGGAGCCCGCCTGCGGTGCCGGCAACGGCTGCGCCGAGGCTGCCCCGACTCCCGATGCGTCCGCGTCTGTCAAGACGCAGACCAAGGTGGTCGCGGTGAGCCGGACGGTCGCCGCCAAGTGAGTTGAGGGTTGATAGGTCGAACGGAGATCTGTTGCCCGACTTCGGCCAGTGAGCTCCGCCCGGGACCACAAGTCCCGGGCGGAGTTTTTTTGTTTTTCGCCTCGGGCATGGGGTGCCGCCACCATGTCGCCGGACGCTCTCTGCGGCCGTCCCGGCCTTCGTTCGCTGCATGTCCGCTGCGCTTCGGCATCCATGCCTGCGCTTGCT
>JBIKKQ010000286.1:0-3256 GCA_044360305.1 Pirellulales bacterium | reverse complement strand
CCAAAAGACGACGGCACGATGTGGTCAATATGGAAGCGGGCTTCCTGCCCTGCCTGGGACAGGCGACAGTACTCACATCTGCCGTCGGCCCTTCGCTCGACCTGCAGCCTGAGTGCCGCAGTGAGATGCGTCATTTTGCCAGTCGCTCCGCACGCATGCGGAGCAGTGTCAAAAACTCTGCGAGATCGACGAGCCCCTCGGCTTCTCGCCTTTCGTCGTCGCTCAGTCCGCTACCCGAGTCCTGCTGATCGAGCAGCCGGTCCAGCCGCTGCTGGACGGCCGCGGGGAGCCGGCATTTCTCGAGGTCGTTGGGGAGCTCGACGTCGATCGTCAGGGTCATGCATCACCTCGTTGCGGAACCCCTGCAGAGTATACGGGCGTTCATTTTATGTCAAGGCGGTGTGCCGCTCACTCCCAGGCACAGAGGGATTCGACGTGCGCCGCCGAGCCGTCGCGGAGCCAGCCGTCGAGTTGGGCCACGTCCTTGAGCTGCTGGCCGCGCTGCCGCGGCACGACGAGGAACCGGCACGACACCTCCGGTAGCGCCGTCATGTCGCCCCACAGTTTCTCGAACTGGGCCACCGGAAACACGTCTTCCTGCCCGTGCCCCCAGCGCTTCTTCACGTCCTTGAGCGTGACGTAGGTGGGCACGCGGCCGGCCACGCCGCGGATCGCGGCCGCCACGCGGGCCTCGTCGCCGAGGTCGCTCCGGCGCAGGCCAAACACCTCCAGCAGCCGGTCGATGGAGATCCAGGTGGAGAGCGTGTTGTAGAACCGGAGCTCGAACTCGTCCTCCTCGCGCGGCATCGCCAGCCCTTCGACGAGCCGCGGCCGGCCGTTGACCCGCGCCAGGCCGCCGCCCCGGTCCTCGAGCCGGCGGGAGATCACCTCGTAGGAGAGGCAGGAGCCGCCGGCGATGTGGCGGCCGAGCAGGGCCGGATCGAGGTCGGCGCCGACGGTGTCGATGTTGTGCAGGAAAAGCCACTGCAGCTGCGGCCGCTCGGCCAGCAGGCCGGCGAGCACGCCGTTGCGGAGCATGTTGGGGATTTCGTACCAGTGCCCGACGGGATGGAGGCACTGGCCGGGAAGGTTGGCGGTGTAGTCGCTCCCCTCCCCCGCCTGCTCGGCCCAGGCGATGAGCGCGGCATGGAGGCTTTCCCTGACCTTCTGCTTCTGCTCGTCGAGCACCTGGTGGGCGGTCTCCTCCCAGGCGAACCGCAGGTCGCGGGTCATGGGCACGAGCCGGAGGCCGACAGCGCGGCCCGGGGAGAGCGTCACGGCGACGTCGGCGGGCGTGTCGCGGGCGAGGGCGGCGGCGATCTGATCGTGCGTCAGGTGGCTGGTGGTGACGACGTGGGGCACGGGCATCCCGGCGCGGCGGCCGCTGGCCCGGGTCTTGGCCAGATGCACCTCGAGAAACGAACGATGCCGGCCGGCGAACTTGCAGAACGGGTTCAGGGCCTTGACCACGCCGGCGCCCTGCGTCCAGCGGCTGCCGACGCCGGCGGCGAGCGTGACGATGGCGGCCTCGCCGCGCCGCAGGGCTGCGAGCCCGGTGGCACGGAAGTCGGTGTCGCCGCCCGCGCCGTCGCCGGTGAACACGACGTCTGCGTCCTCCACGTCGGCGAGCGGGGTCGCCGCCGGCAGCCGGTTCTGGGCGAGGCCGATCCGGCCATGCTGGAGAGCGGAGCGGATCTGCTCGTGCTGCACCTCGTCGAAGCCGAGCGTGCCGAGCAGGCTGCGCAGGCCGGCCTCGTCGGCGTTCGCCGCGGCCCGGGGGAAGAGCCGGTCGAAGAGCGTATCGACCATGCCGGCGAGTTCGGGCCGCGTCCGGCAGGCGGCGCCGAAGGCGTCGAGCTCGGCGCGGCGTGCCGGCGACAGCCCGGGGGCCTTGAGCAGGCCGGGCACGGTGAGCGCGTAGTAGCCGGCGGGCATGAGCGCCTCGGGGCCGGTGAGCAGATCGCTCCACGTGCCGCGGTCGTTGACGGCGAAGTCGTAGACGACCGGCTCCATGGCGAAGGGGAGGGCGTGCTCCAGTTCGCGCTTCGTGCGGCGCATGATCTCGGCCAGCGCCGCCTGGGCGGCGGCCTTGACCTGCGGCGTGAAGATGAACCCCATGCCGCCCCCCGCCATGCCGCCGAGCATCCAGAAGCCGCGGAAGTCGGCGCCAAACCGCTCCCGCACCCGGGCGATGATGGTTTCCGTGTAGAGGTTCGTCGCCCAGGGGATGATCGTCTGGATCGGGCCGAAGAAGTTGCGGGTCGTGGCGGCGGCGATCCGGCCGACGTCCCCGGCCTCGACGGCCGCGATGATCTCATCGAGCACCGCGCCCGCCTCGCGCCGGGCCTGCCATTCGGCGTCGGAGCGGAGGAGATACTTTTCCGTCACCATCTCCAGGATCGGTCCCACGTTCTGGGCCATCCCGCCATGCACCAGCACGAGCGACTCCTGGAGGTCGGCCCCGAGCCGGACGGCGTCGTGCCGGGGGAGGAGCCGGCCGCGGCTGGTGCCGTGCTCGGGATCGCCCGCCGTGGCGGCGACGCCACGGATCAGCTTGGCGGCGGGCCAGACGCCCCCCGAATCCTGCCAGCCGCCTCCCGACCCGCCGAGCCACTCGCCGAGGATCGCCCGGGCGGCCACCAGCCGGCGTTCGGGCTCGGTGAGCTGACCGGTCAGCGACGTGGCCTGTCCGGTGGCCCGCATGCAGGCGGCGATGAGGGCGGCGAGCAGGTTCGTCGAGACGGCCAGTCGCGAGCCCTTGGGGATGTTGTTGACGCTGCTCACGAGTTCCAGGCCGAGGCCGGGGCCGACGACCCGTTCGAGCAGTTTTGCCAGGCTCTCCCCCGAGCCTTCGACGCCGGGGGGCACGATGCCAGCGGCGATGACGGCCGCCTTGAGCAGGCCGAGGTAGTCGCGGGCAAAATCAAAAACCTCGGCCAGGTCGGTGATCTCGGCCGAGGCCCCGAGATCGACGCTCGTCAGCCGCAGGACCGGGCTGTCGATGACCCGCAGCGAGGCCTCGACCGGCGGTTGTGGCGTCGCGTCGCGGCCGTGCACGGCGAGGTCGATCGAGACGTTGAGGACCCGTGCCCCCTCTGGGAAATCCATACCGAGGAAGAAGATGTCGCTCCAGCCGGCATGCGAGAGGTCCATCCGCACGGGGGTCGATTCGCGGAGCAGGGGAAACATCCCGGCCGTGTCGCGGGCGAGGAGTTCGGGGCGGATCCGCAGGGCGTGGTCGGCCGGGTGCCCCATG
>JBIKKQ010000015.1:0-37815 GCA_044360305.1 Pirellulales bacterium | reverse complement strand
ACGGCGATCAAGGCCATCGAAACCCTCGAGGAGACCGAAATCCTGAAGGAGACCTCCGGCAAGCGCCGCGACCGTGTCTACACCTATCAGAAGTACCTCGAAGTGCTCGCCGGTGATGAAAAGGTGCTAGCCACCAAATCCGGGTAATCCGGGAAGTTGACCGGATGTGGCTGCGGCGCCTGGTTTCCGGAACCTGGGCCGCGTCAGTTCAGCCGGCAGGTGCCGTCGTCGCCGCAGCGGCCCGCGATCCCGTAGCGGCGGGCGGCGATCCAGGCGTAGAGCCGGCGCCACAACGGCAGCGTGCCCGGGACGTGCAGCGGGATGGCAAGCGGCCAGAGAAGCGGTAGGCGGCGCGACAGGAAGCGGACGGCCTCGGCGCCACCAAACACCCGCCCGGAACGATCGACGATGTGCATCCGGTCCATCAGGTCGGCGGTCGGAATCTCAGGAAAGTCACAGGCCACCGACGCGTCGTGCAGCGACGTGAACCGCAGACCGCCCCCAAGGTCGAGCCGGCGTAGCAGAGCGATCTGGCTGCGGCAGAATCGGCACTGGCCGTCGTAGAGGACGGTGTCGCGATCGGGATGACAGGCCGTGTGGGTCATGGAGTTTGGGGCTTGGTGTCTGCCGGTCCGCCGCTCGGCCCGGTCAGCCGCGGGGATCGGCGGCGGCGTGCCGGGCCATCGGGCCATCCTCGAAACCGCAGCCGCGGCCGGAGGATAACCGTCCCCGAGCCTGGACGCAGGCGTCAGTGAATCTGGCTGCGCCATCCCGGGGCCGTCGGCGGAGCCTGCTTCACCGGCAGCGTGCAGAAGTGCAGGATGGTCACCGCCCCGACGGAAAGCAGGGCCCACGGCGCCCAGTCGGGGGCCGTCACCGTCCGCGGCTGGCCCCCCTGCAGTGGCAGCACCGTCGCCGACTCGACGAGCAGCAGTTCCACGCCCAGGACGCAGGAGAAGATGCCCAGCGCCAGAAACACGCTCTTCCACATGGCCTGCTCGCCGCTGATCCCCTCGTCGGAACCCGGGGCCCGACCCCCGTCCTTCGGAGGTGAATCGGCCGTCGGCCGGGAAACACTGCAGCGGCCGGTCGGCCGGGACAGGGGTGACGATTGTCGGGGATCTGCCGCGGCCTCTCCCCCGAGCCAGGTCAGGTGGCGGCGACGCCCTGGCCGAGGTCGCCCCCCTCGGCGGCCGGCCGCGGTCCGGGCCGCCGCTCCAGGTCGGTGCCGGGCACCAGTTGCGGGGCGGCGGTCGTGGCCTCGACGATGCCGCGCAGTTCCTCACCGTCGATCACCTCGCACTCGATCAGTCGCCGCGTGATCGCCTCGAGCGCCGGCCGGCGGGTCTCGAGGATCCGGCGGACACTCTGCATTGCCGCATCGACGATCCGCCGCACCTCCTCGTCGATCTCCCGGGCCGTCTGCTCGCTGTGGCTGCGCGGGGCGGGAAGGTCCGCACCCGCCGCCGCCAGGAACGGCGACCGTTGGCTCTCCCGGTAGGTGACCCGGCCCAGCCGGCTCATGCCGTAGTCCATGACCATCGCCCGGGCGATGGCGCTGGCCCGCTCGAGGTCGTTCTGGGCCCCGGTCGAGACGTCGGCGTAGACCATCTCCTCGGCGATCGTGCCGGCGAGCAGCACCTGGATCCGGCTCTCCAGCTCGCTCTGCGTGAGCAGGTAGCGGTCGTCCTCGGGCCGCTGCATGGTGTAGCCGAGGGCGGCGAGGCCGCGCGGAATGATCGACACCTTGTGGACCGGATCGGTGTTCGGCAGCGAGTAGGCGACGAGAGCATGGGCCGCCTCGTGGTAGGCGACGCGGCGCTTCTCGTCCTCGTGGATCACCCGCTTCTTCTTTTCGAGGCCGGCGGTGACCCGCTCCACGCCCTCGTTGAACTCGTCCATCCCCACCGCCGACTTGTTCTTGCGGGCCGCGAGCAGGGCCGCCTCGTTGACGAGGTTGGCGAGGTCGGCGCCGACGAAGCCGGAAGTGATCCGGGCGATCTGCTCGAGGTTCACCGCCGGGTCGAGCTTGACGTTGGTAACGTGGACGCGGAGGATCGCCTCGCGGCCGCGGACGTCGGGCCGATCGACGAGCACGTGGCGGTCGAACCGGCCGGGGCGGAGCAGGGCCGGGTCGAGCGTCTCCGGCCGGTTGGTCGCGGCGAGCACGATCACGCCGCTGTTGCTCCCGAAGCCGTCCATCTCCACCAGCAGGGCGTTGAGCGTCTGCTCGCGCTCGTCGTGGCCGCCGACGACGCTCGTGCCCCGGGTCTTGCCCAGGGCGTCGAGCTCGTCGATGAAGATGATGCACGGCGCCTTGGCGGCCGCCTGCTGGAACATGTCGCGGACGCGGGCGGCACCGACGCCGACGAACATCTCGACGAAGTCGCTTCCCGACAGGCCGAAGAACGGCACGCCGGCCTCGCCGGCGATCGCCTTGGCGAGCAGCGTCTTGCCGGTGCCCGGCGGGCCGACGAGCAGCACCCCCTTGGGGATGTGGCCGCCGAGCACCTGGTATTTCTCGGGGCTGCGCAGGAACTCGACCACCTCGCGCAACTCCTCCACCGCCTCGTCTATGCCGGCCACGTCGTCGAACGTGATCCCCAAGTCCTCCTGGGCATACATCCGCCCCCGGCTGCGGCCGAACGTCATCGGGCTGCCGGCGCCGCCGAGCCGGCGCATCATCAGGTAGAACACCAGCCCGAACAGCCCGGTGAGCAGGAGCATCGGCAGCCAGTTCCGCCATGGGCTCGGCGGGCCCTCGTGGGAGAACGGGACGCCGTGCTCCCGCAGTCGCGCCTCGAGGGCGACGTCGGCCTGGCCGCTGGGGCTCTTCGCGGTCCGGAAGCGACGCGGCGTTCTCTGGCCGTCCGCGCCGGCCCGGGACCGTCCCGCGGCGGCGTCGGGGCCGGCATCCGCGGCGGGAAGTTCACGGACGGAGCCGGTGATCTGGTAGGTGCCGATCTTCACGTCGGCGAGATCGCCGTAGCGGACGGCCCGGGCCGGTTCGCCGACGGGACGGACGTCGATCCAGCGGCCGTCCTCCTCCTCCCGGTCGGCAGCGGCGACGAGCCGTTCGAAGTCGGTCAGGGACAGCTCCAGGTCCGGGGTCGCGACGAGCAGGTTCATCGCGAACAGGCCGGCGACGCCCGCGGCGACGAGCGACCAGACGAGACTGCTACCGCCGGGACGCCGTTCCGTCGATCGCCTGGGAACGTCTCGCTTCTTCGCCATGGGATTCCGGATGGGGATGCTGAAGTCACGCGGCGCGGCGGGGGCTGCGACCGTGACCCTGCATCGTATGCCGAATAAAACCGGCCGACAAACGGCGGCGGCGGCCGGGCGTCTGCCGGCGGCCGCCGGAGCCGTGCGGGGGACGCCGCGTGGCGATCCCGGTCGCCGTCCCGTAGACTGTCGGTTGGCTCGTGGGTCCGTGTCCCGTCAGATGCCGCTCATGTCGTCGTCCGCCAGTTGCCCCACCGCCGAGGGATCGTCGCACCGATCCGCGGATTCAGGGCTGGCCAGCGGCGGCCGGCCCCTCTCCGTGGCCGTGCTCGGCGCGACCGGCAGCATCGGCCGGAGCACGCTCGACGTCATCGCGGCGTCGCCGGGCGAGTTTTCGGCCCACCTGCTGGCCGCCCACACGAGCGTCGGCCACCTGCTGGAGCAGGCCAACCGGCTGCGGCCGAAATGGGTCGTCGTCGTCGATCCCGCCGCGGCCGCCGCCATCGGCGCCACCGCCCTGCCTCCGGGCACCCGGCTGGCCGTCGGCGCCGACGCCCTCGACGACCTCGTCCGGGACGCCGCGATCGACCGGGTGGTGTCGGCGATCGTCGGGGCCGCGGGGCTGCGGAGCACCTGGGCCGCGGTCGAGGAGGGGAAGACCGTGGCTCTGGCCAACAAGGAGACGCTGGTCATGGCCGGGCCGCTGGTGATGCGGCTCGCCGCCCGCACCGGTGCCGTCATCCTCCCGGTGGACAGCGAGCATTCCGCCATCCAGCAGGCGCTCTGCTCGGGGAGCGGCACGGAGGTGCGCCGGATCGTGCTCACCGCCAGCGGCGGCCCGTTCCGCACCCGGCCTGCCGAGACGTTCGCCGCGGTGACGCCGGAGGAGGCGCTGCGGCACCCGACCTGGTCGATGGGTCCGAAGATCACGATCGACTCGGCCACGATGATGAACAAGGCCCTGGAGCTGATCGAGGCCCGCTGGCTGTTTGGCCTGCCCGCCGAGAAGCTCGAGGTGCTCGTCCATCCGCAGTCGATCGTCCACTCGATGGTCGAGTTCGTCGACGGCTCGGTGATGGCGCAGCTCAGCCCCCCCGACATGCGGCTGCCGATCCAGTACGCGATGTCTCATCCCCGCCGGCTGCCCGGCCCGGCCCGGCGGTTCGATTTCACGCGCAGCTTCGCCCTGGAGTTCGAGCCCCCGGATCCCGCCCGGTTCCCGGCCCTCCGGCTCGGTCACGAGGCCGCGGCCCGCGGGGGCACGGCGGGGGCCGTGCTCAACGCGGCCAACGAGGAGGCGGTCCGCGGGTTCCTCGCCGGCCGCCTCCGGTTCACCGACATCGCCGCGGCCTGCGGCCGGGTGCTCGACGCGCATCCCTTCCAGGCCGATCCCACGCTCGAGGACATCCGGCGGCTCGACGCCTGGGCCAGAGAGGAGATCGTCACGTGTTCGTCTGCCTGATCGCCGCGGAAACCTGGATCCAGTGGCTGCTCCAGCCGTCGAGTTGGTGGGTCATCCTGCTGGTCGCCGGCGGCCTGGGGTTCGTGATCTTCGTCCACGAACTGGGACACTTCCTCGTCGCCAAGGCGTGCGGTGTGAAGTGCGAGAAGTTCTACCTCGGGTTCGACGTCGGCGGCCTGAAGCTCTGCAGTTTCAAGTGGGGCGAGACGGAGTACGGCATCGGCGCCCTGCCGCTGGGGGGCTATGTGAAAATGCTCGGCCAGGACGACAACCCGGCCGCGGCCGCCGCCGAGGCCGAGCGGGCCCGCGCGTCGGGCGACCTGCCGCCGGAGCCGGTCGCCGGAGCCCATCCCGCCTGGGATCCGCGCAGCTACCCGGCCCAGAGCGTGCCCGAGCGGATGGCGATCATCTCCGCCGGCGTGATCATGAACGTCATCTTCGCCGTGTTGATGGCCTCGCTGGCCTACGGCCTCGGCGTGCGCGAGCAGATCGCCACGCTGTCGGGCACCCGCCCGGGTGGCGCCGCCTGGCGTGCCGGCCTGCGGACCGGCGACGAGATCACGGCCGTGGGGGAAAGGCAGGACCCGATCTTCGAGGACCTGATCCACGCCGTCACCGTCGGCAGCGTGGACCGGGGAGTCACGCTGACGGTGCGCCGGCCCGCCGACGGTTCGAGCCGGACGGTGACCCTGAAGCCCGACATCGACCTTGGCAAGCCGACGCTCGGCATCGGCGGCCCGAACTCGCTCACGGTGGTGCGGTATGGCAAGGAGGGCCTTCCCGGATCGGCCGGCAAGGCCCAGCCGGCGCTCCTCGCCGGCGACACGGTGACGGCCGTGGCAGGCCAGCCGGTGTCGTCGTACGCGGAGCTGATCGCCGCGCTCTCGCCGGTCGCCGACCGGCCGGTGTCGCTGACGGTGAGTCGCAAGGCGGCCGGCGAGAAAGCGGCGGCGGAGCAGCTCGACGTCGTCCTCGAACCGCAGCCGCGCCGGACCACGGGCCTGGTGATGACGGCCGGCCCGATCAAGGCGGTGCAGGAAGGATCGCCGGCGGCGGCCGCCGGCCTCCGTCCGGGGGATCGAATCCTCGCGGTCGCCGGCGCGCCGGCCGGCGACCCGCTCACGCTCGACGACCGGCTGCGGGCGGCCGCGGGCCGGACCGTGCGGATCGACGTCGATCGGGGCGGAGAACGCATCGCCGTCGAACTGGAGCCCCGGCCCGTCACGTGGATCGAGCCGGCCGTGCTCTCCCGGCTCGCCTCGGTGCCGGCGATCGGGGTCGCCATCGCCGTGGAGGCGGTCGTGGCCGCCCTCGATGCCGACGGTCCCGCCGCGCGGGCCGGCGTCGAGATAGGCGACCGGGTGGCGGCCGTCCGGGTGGTCGATCCGGCCGCCAAGGACGGCGGCAAGGGGACGTCGGTCGCCCTGACGGCCGACAACCAGTGCTGGCCGATGGTGGCGGCTGAATTGCAGTACCTCGATCCCGACAGGCGGCTCCGCGTCACGCTCGAGCCCGCCGCCGGCGGCAAGCCGCGCGACGTGGACATCGAGCCCGCCCCGGCCCGCGACGCGTTCGTCGTGGACCGCGGCCTGTTCTTCGAGCCCGTCGAGCGGGAGGTGCAGGCCCGGTCGGTCGGCGAGGCGCTGTCGCGCGGGACGGCCAAGGCGTTTCAGGGACTGTCGATGGTCTACGGCTTCCTGCGGAAGCTGACGCAGGCCCAGATCAGCCCGCGGCTGCTCGGCGGGCCGATCACGATCGCCCAGCAGGCCGCCCGGTCGGCCGAGGACGGCTTCAGCAGCCTGCTCCTGTTCCTGACGATGCTGTCTGCGAATCTGGCCGTCGTGAACTTCCTCCCCATCCCCGTGCTCGACGGCGGGCACATGGTGTTCCTGGCCTACGAATGGCTGCGCGGCAAGCCGCCGAGCGAGGGCGTCGTGGCGGTGCTCAGTTACCTCGGACTGGCCCTGATCCTGACGCTGATGCTGTTCGTGTTCGGGCTCGACCTCGGGCTGATCCCGCGCCGCTAGTTGTCCGTGGAAAAAGTCATCCAGGACCTTTTTCCACTTGATCGACCGGAGGAAACGCCGAGGGTTTCCTCGGTCGATGGCCTGCGCATCCTGCTCGGGCAGGCTTGTTCCACAGTCTGCTGGAGGCCGAGCCGCTAGCGGCCGAGGAGGAAAGCCCGGCTCGCCGCCCCCGCCAGCCAGAGCAGGCCGAGGCCGCCGTAGGCCGGCGCGAGGTGCCAGGCGTCGACGTACCCGACGGCGTGGTGCACGGCGATGGCCACCGCGTAGCCCACGGTGCCGGCCCCGACGAGCGTCCACCACAGCCAGCGGGCACCGCGACGGAACCCCCACAGCGCCGCCAGCAGCATGGTCAGCCCGGCCACCATCAGCATGCCGCCGAACGTGCCCCGGTCGTGCGCCACCAGTGGCACGAGGCCCGGCACGGCTGAGAGGTCGGCGGCGCAGAGCTGCAGGTAGGCAAGATCCTCACGAACGAAGACCGTCGTCATGCCGATGATCGAGATCACGATCCCGGCCGCGAGCACCAGCCCGCCGTGAACCACGAACCCGAGCTGCCCCCACTGGCCGCGCAGCCAGGCGGCGTCGTTGACGCGATCGGCAACGCCGTCGGCCACGAGCCGGCTGGGACGGCCGACGATGGCGAGGAGCATGAACTGGAACAGGATCGCCGTCACGAAGGCGTGCAGCGGATCGAAGTAGCCGAACCCCAGAAAGGAGAAGAAGGAGAGGAAACCGACCAGCGCCGGCACGATCACCGCCCGCTCGGCCCAGTGCTGCCCGCGGCGGATCGCGAACCAGGCCAGCCCCGCGAACAGGATGCCGACGCCGAGCATCGCCCCGGCGAGCGAGACGCGGTCGTGGGCCATGAAAGGAAGCAGCCTCGGGCTGACGGCACCGATCCGGGCCCGAGTGAGCCCCGACATCGCCTCGTCGTAGGGCATGACAACCCGGGTGCAGGCGATGGCCAGGGCCATCAGGCCGCCGACGACCATGCTGGTGCCGATGACGAAGGCCCACGGCCAGCGCTCGCGGAGGGGATCGGCCGGCGCCGCCGCACTGACGTTCCGGAGCAGGAGAAGCTCGTTGCACCGCTTGGCGAGGCCCGGGCCCGTGAACACCAGCCCGCTGTCCACGGCGACGAGGTCGGCGCCCGCCTCGACGAGCCGCTCGGCGTCGCCAGGGGCATGGATGCCGGCCGCCCCGATCACGCAGCCCTCGGCGTCGAACAGCGCCCGCAGCCGCCGCGTCCACGCCGCCGCGGCGTCGAGCCAGGCCGCACCCATCTGGGCGCGATCGGCGAACTCCGCCCGGCCGACGATCGCCCCGGCCGCGCCGGCCGCCCGCGCCGCCGCCACGAGTCCGATCGCGTCCGGCGCCGCGTTCACGGGAACGACCACGAGCAGCGGCCGGCCCGCGGCGAGTCGCTCGATCCGGCCGAGACGGTCGAGCCAGCCGCCGTCGGAAGCCCCTCCAGCGGCCGCAGGCAGAGGCACGGAGAAGGCGGTGGCGTGGTCGGTGAGCCGGCCGATCACGGCCTGATCGGCGTCGGCTGCGGCGTCGGCCGCGAGCCGAACGACGATCAGCGGCCGCGGCGGCCGCAGCCGGCCGAGCGCCGTGCCGCAGGCTTCGAGCCCCGGATTCATATCGGCGGGCTCGAGCGTGATCGCCTCGGTGTCGTCGTCGCGGCTGGTCCGTCGCTCGCGCCGGGGGGCGACCGTGACGGGACCGACCTCGACGAACCCGAAGCCGAACCGGGCGACCCCGGGCAGGCCGACGAGCGACGGGTCGATGCCCGGGGCGAGGCCCAGCGGCGCGTCGAGTTCGGCGGTGCCGAGCCGGCGGCGAAGGGGCGCCGGCGGCCGCATGTGGCCCATGAACTCGATGACGTGCCGTCCCCAGGGCAGCCGGGCGATCGAACCGATCATGCCTGTCGCCAGATCGCGGCCGACCGCCACAGGCAAGCGAAAGAGCAGTGGGCGAACGATCGTGCGGTAGGTCCAATCCGGCATCGGACGGCGTTCCTGGGGGAAGAACCGCGGCCAGCCGGGAAGTCTAACCAGACGCCCGCGCCGCGCATGGCGCCGCCGGCATGTCATGGCCGGCACGCCGGCTCAGGTCCGTTCGGCGCCGGTGTCGAGCACCGCCATGAAGGCCTTCTGCGGGATGTCGACCGAGCCGATGCTCTTCATCCGCTTCTTGCCCTCCTTCTGCTTCGCCCAGAGCTTTTTCTTCCGGGAGATGTCGCCGCCGTAGCACTTGGCGGTGACGTTCTTGCGCATCGCCGAGATCGTTTCCCGGGCGATGACCTTGGTGCCGATCGCCGCCTGGAGGGCGATCTCGAACATGTGCCGGTCGATCTCCCCGCGGAGCTTCTTGACGATCGCCCGGCCGCGGCGGTCGGCGTCGCGCCGGTCGCAGATGATCGACAGGGCATCGACCTTCTTGCCCCCCACGAGGATGTCGAGGCGGACGAGGTCGGCGGGGAAATAGCCGATCAGCTCGTAGTCCATCGTGCCGTAGCCCCGGGTCACGCTCTTGAGCTTGTCGTGCATGTCGTAGATCACCTCGGCCAGCGGCAGGTCGAAGGTGAGCATCGCCCGGGTCGGCGACAGGTATTCGGTTTTCAGGTACGTGCCGCGCCGGTCGGTGCACAACTGCATGATCGGCCCGATGTGCTCGACCGGGGTGAGGAAGTTCGTGCGCACGATCGGCTGGCGGAACTCCTCGATCTGACCCGATTCGGGAACATCCTGGGGATTGGTGATCTCGACGGTTTCGCCGGTCGTCTTGAGGATCTGGTAGGTGACGTTGGGGGCGGTCTGCACGAGGTCCAGATCCGCCTCCTGCTCCAGCCGCTGCTGGATGATCTCCATGTGGAGCAGGCCGAGGAAGCCGCAGCGGAACCCGAAGCCCAGCGCCTCGCTCGACTCCGGCGCGTACTCGAACGACGGGTCGTTGATGGCGAGCTTCTCCAGCGAATCCCGCAGCTCCTCGAAGTTCTCCCCCTCCGACGGATAGAGCCCGCAGTAGACCATCCGCTGCGGCGGCTTGTAGCCGGGCAGCGCCGGGGCCGCATGGTCGCCGGGGATCGTCACCGTGTCGCCGATGTGGACCTGCTTGACATCCTTGATGTTGCAGACGAGGTAGCCCACCTGGCCGGCGACGAGCTCGTCGCAGGCCCGGCGCTGGGGGACGAACTGGCCGAGTTCGAGGACCTCGTGCGTGGCCCCGGTCCGCAGGAAGCGGATCTTCTGCCCCTTGCGGATCGTGCCGTCCACCAGCCGCACGTAGGTGATGGCGCCGCGGTAGCTGTCGTAATGGCTGTCGAAGATCATCGCCCGGAGCACGGCCCCGGGATCACCGTTCGGGGGCGGGATCCGCTCCACGATCGCGGCCAGCAGGTCGTCGATCCCGATCCCCGTCTTGGCGCTGGCCCGGATCACCTCGGCGGGGTCGATGGCCAGGCTCTGCTCCATCTCCAGGAGCACCTCGTCCACCCGGGCATGGACGAGATCGACCTTGTTGATCACCGGCACGATCGCCAGGTCCTGGTTGAGGGCGGCGTAGGCGTTGGCGACGGTCTGGGCCTCGACCCCCTGGAAGGCGTCGACGAGGAGCACCGCCCCCTCGCAGCAGGCGAGGCTGCGGGAGACCTCGTAGTGGAAGTCGACGTGGCCGGGGGTGTCGATGAGGTTGAGCTCGTAGAGCGTGCCGCCGTGGCGGTATTCCATGCGCACGGCCCGGGCCTTGATCGTGATCCCGCGCTGCCGCTCCAGCTCCATGTCGTCGAGCATCTGCTCCTTGAGCTGACGCTTGTCCACGGTGCCGGTCCGCTCCAGGAGCCGGTCGGCGAGCGTGCTCTTGCCGTGGTCGATGTGGGCGATGATGGAGAAGTTGCGGATCTGCTTGCAGTCGATAGCCATGCGAGGATTCTAGACGGTTTTTCCCCCGGCTGCAGGGGTCGGCGGGACCGCCACCCGGAGGCCGGGATGCGGCCGGGCGTCGATCGTGGCGCGGTTCAGCCGCTGCGCAGGTGGTCGAGCCGGGCGAGGCCGGCGGCGCCGATCGATCCCGCGTCGCCTCCGAGGCTCGCGTAGCGGATCACGGTCTTTTCGGCGAGCACCGGGAACGTTCGGCCGCGGACCTCGCTCCGCACCCGCTCGATAAACTCCCGGCCCAGCGGGTCGGCCTCGCCGCCGAACGTCATGGCACCGCCGATCAGCACCGCCTCGGGATCGATCGTGTGCATGAGGGTGACGACGCCGATCCCCAGCCAGCGGGCCGTGTCGAGGATCAGGTCGCGGGCCAGCGGGTCGCCATCCCGGGCCTCGCGCGCGATGACCAGCGGTGTCAGGTCCTCGCCGCCGGCGACCGCTTCGGCGAGCGGTCCCCGCGCCCCGCCGGCGACCGCCTCGCGGGCCCGGGCCACCAGGGCCGTGGCGCTGGCGTAGGCCTCGAGGTCGCCGGGATGGCCCAGCGGGCAGCGCCGGGCGGCGGCCGAGGCATCGACGACGATGTGGCCGCACTCCGACCCGTGGCTGTGGGCACCGGAGACGTTCAGGTCGCCGATGATGATCCCGCCACCGACCCCCGTGCCGAGCGTGAGCAGGACGATGCTCGTGTGGTCGCGGCCGGAGCCGACCCAGAACTCACCGTAGGCCGCGGCGTTGGCATCGTTGGCATACGTCACCGCGAGGCCGCAGTGCGCGGCGACGCGGTCGCGGATCGGGAAGTTGTCCCAGCCGGGCAGGTTGCCCGCGCGGAGGATCAAGCCCGCCGGCAGGTCCTGCGGGCCGGGTGTGCCCAGGCCCACGCGGGCGACGTCCGCCGGGGCGACACCGGCCCGGTCCGCCAGCACCCGAACAGCACCCCCCATCCGCGTTGCGGCATCCTCCGGGCCGCGGGACACCGCGGTCGGTTCGGTGTGGAACGCCAGCATCCTCCCCGCGGAATCGACGAGGGCCGCCTTGATGTTCGTGCCCCCGAGATCGATGCCGGCGAACAGCGGCCAGCGGGCCTCGGCGGCGGCGATCAACGTGCGGCCGGTCGTCATTCCGGCAACCGGCCCGTTTCCACCGTCGGTGTCGGGCCGGTGCAGGCCTGCATGAAGGCCACGAGGTCGGCCTTCTCCTCGGCGCTGAGCTTCAGGGGCTTGACCTTCTCGCTCAGGAACGGGTTCGCGTGCCCCCCCTTGTCGTACCATTCGACGACCTCTTCCAGCGTGGCGATCGACCCGTCGTGCATGTAGGGGCCGGTGAGCGCCACGTTTCTCACCGTGGGGGTCTTGAAGGCCCCGGTGTCCTTGGTGTCCTTGGAGACCGCGAACCGGCCCGGATCGGGCTCGGGACGGTCCATGCCGATGCCGATGTTGTGGAACTTCTCGTCGGCGAGGTTGGCACCGACGTGGCAGGCCGAGCAGTTGCCCTTCGTGCCGAAGAAGATCTCCCGGCCGCGGGCGGCGGATTCCGAGAGCGGCTGGGCCGCGGCCGCGACCTTGGCGGCCGCGTGCCGGCGGGCGAGCTCGGGATCGTCGGCCAAATCGTCGGCGTCGAGCGACTGGAGCCGGCGCCACTCCTCGCCCACGTCGTAGGGTGAGGGGGCCGTGACCAGGACCCGCTCGAAGGCGGCGATCGCCTGACCGACCCGCTCGATCGTCAGCTCGCCGAACACCTTGTCGAACTGCCGACGATAGGCGGGAATCCCCCGCAGCCGCTCCACGACGCCCTCGTGCGTGAAGCCCATCTCGATCGGGTTGGCGATCGGGCCCACCGCCTGGGCCTCGAGCGAGTCGGCGCGGCCGTCCCAGAACTGGGCGGCCGACAGGATCCGGTTGAACGACACCGGAGAGTTGCGGCCCCCCTTCTGGCCGCCGATGCCGACGCCGGTCGGCGTGTGCGCCGTGTAGCCCGAGGCCGGGTCGTGGCAACTGGCACAGCTGACGGTGGAATCGGCCGACAGCCGGGTGTCGAAATACAACTGGCGACCGAGTTCGACCTTCGCCCGCGTCAGCGGGTTCTTGTCGAGCCCCGAGATCTGGGCCGCACCCTGCGCGAGTCCGAGCGGCAGTAGCGGGTTGAGGACGGCGTGATTCCGCGGATCGCCGAGCCAGGTCTCGACCTGCTCGACCGTCACCTTGCCGCTGCCGGGAATCCCGGCCGTGAGCGTCGGATCACCGAGCGTCACCTTCTCCTCGGCGATCGGTGCCGCGGCCGGCGCGACGGGCGCGACGGGCACGACCGGCGTGGCGGGAGTGGCGGGCTGGCTGGCGATGGGCTTCGTGTCCGTGGACGCGGGCTGCTGCCCGGTGGCGGTTGCAGCGGCCGCGGCCGCCGGCTCCTCGGCGGGCAGTCGCTCGATCGTCTCGATCTCCACGATCTCCTCGGTCGGCTTCGTCCGTGCCCCGCTGCACCCGCACGCGGCCGTGAGCACCACACCGGCCAGCACCCATGCCGAGGCGCGGGGCTGCGTGGCGGACGGTCGGCGACCGACCGTTGAACGTGAAACGACGGACAACGACATGCGAAAACCTCCGCAACGACGGGGAACGGATGCACGACCGGAGGGGCGTGCCGGACGGCATTCTCCGGTCCAGTAGTGTAGTCGCCGCGCCAAGTCCGGCCGCACCGGGGGCCGGCCGCGGCGGTTTTCGGCGGCCATCAGTCGTCGCCCGCCAGGTCGGTGGTCGCCAGCCACTCCAGTTCGCCCGCCAGGCCGGGGCCGTCGTCGAGGCGGACGCAGGCCACGGCCCCCTTCTGCATGCGGATGGCGGCGGAGCCGTCGCCGATCGCCAGCGACACGAGCCGGCCGATGCAGGGGGCGTGCCCCACCCAGGCCACCGTGGCCGCATCCTGTTGCACGGTCCACTCGACGAGCGCCTGCCAGTCTGCCGGCGGGGCGAGCGCGTCGACGACCTCGATTGGTGGAGCGGGAGCGAGCGTTTCGGCGAGGATTTCGGCCGTCTGCCGGGCCCGGACCAGCGGGCTCGTGGCGACCAGGTCGATCTCCATGCCGGCGTCCGCGAGCCGTCGGACGAGTCGGGCGAACCGCCGGCGGCCGCGCTTGGTGAGCCGGCGGGCCTCGTCGGCGATGCCGGCCTCCGGTTCCTCGGCGACGGCGTGGCGGACGAGGTACAGACGGGTGGTGAGCGTCGGCATGACGTCGATTGTGCGTCGCCGAGCGATGCCGGGCAAGGTCAGGCCCGGCGCCAGACCGCGTCCCACGGGATTCCGGCCCGCTGCACGGCGGCCTCGGCTTCGCGGCGCCACCGGGCCGCATCGACCGGGTAGCCGGCCGTCTCCCGGAGGCCGGGAATCCGCGCGGACCAGTGGGCGTTGAAGGCTTGCATGGAAAGCTCGCGCAGATACTTGGCGGCCATGCTCGCCAGGGCCACGGGCATGCGCGACTCGCCCCCGACGGAGAACTCGATCCGGCAGCCGCTGGCCGGCAGTTCATAGGCGGATGACAGTGGCGTCTCGGCGAGCGTGCGGACCGTGACCGCCTCGAAGTGCGTCGCAAGGAGCGCCGCGTAACCGCGTCGACCGCCGTGGCGGTCGCACCACACCACCGCCGGCTCGCGCGGCGCGGCCGGGAGCAGGCCGGCCGCGAGGGCGAGCGTCGTCCGGGAGAGAATGTCGGACTTGTTGAGGCCGGCGTCGAGCAGGCGATTGAACTCGGCAGGCTGCACGACGCGGCAGCGGATCGCAACCAGCCGGACCCCGTGACCGGCCAGGCCCGTCGCCAACTCGGCGGCCAGCGTTGCCGCGTCCGCTGCCGTCGTCGCCCGCGGCAGTGTCAGGGCGTCGAGCGCCGCCGTCTCCGGCGGGCGGACGTCCGGCGTCGTGTCGGCGACCAGCGCCGCCAGCGCCGGCCAGTCGCCCGGCGGGCTGCCCGCGGCGATCGTCAGCCCGGCCAGGGCCCCGCGTTCCAGCGCCGCCAGGCCGCTCCCGGCCCGGTAGACCCGCTTCGAGTCCCGCCATGGAACGCGACCGGCCGCGGCCGCCGCCGCGAAAATCGCCTCCACGCCGGCAGGTGGACCGGCCACGTCCCAGACCGTGGCGGTGACCACCAGCGGCCCGAGGTTCGGCCCGTAGCCCGCCTCGTCGGTGCCGACGACGAGCGTCATGACGCGGGGCCGGCTGTCTCGGGTCCGGAACACGGGCCGGGAAACTGCCGGCAGTATTCATAGACCGCCAGCGCCGCGCTCGTGGCCGCGTTGAGGCTGTGCGGCATGCCCGCCATGGGGATCTCGGCCACCCGATCGAGCCGTTCCAGCACGTCCGTCTCCAGTCCGAGCCGTTCGTTGCCGATCACCAGGGCCGTGCGTGGCACGAAGGAGAAGGAAAACAGCCGTTCCGCGTTGGTCGTCTGCTCGAGGCCCACGATCTGATAGCCCTCGGCCCGCAGCCGGTCGAGTACCGGGGGCAGGCTGCGGTGGACCTCCAGCGTCACGGCCTCCGCGCCGTCCCGCGCGATCCGGCCGTGGAGGCCGGCGGCGCCGCAGGCCACGACCCGGCGGATGCCGAAGCAGCCGCAGGTCCGTACGATGTGCGAGAGGTTGACGTGGCTGCGCATCGCCGCGCAGGCGACCACCAACTCCCGTGGTGCGGGGAGCGTTTCCGGAGGCTTGTGACGGATGTGGACGAACCGTGGCATGGGGGGCGCCGGGGCCGGCGGGCGACGTGCCGCATTCTGCTGCAGCGGCGCCGGAACGGGAATCCTGCTCGTCATTTCCCTCGTCGGGGCCGCCGGCTGCGGCGGCGCACCCGCCCCCCCCGCAGCCCCGCCGCCGGTCCGGCTCACGCCGGTCGATCACGCCGGCCTGCTGCGGGAGGTGAACGAGCAGCGCGGGAAGGTGGTGGTGCTCGACTGCTGGAGCACCTCCTGCCCGCCGTGCGTCAAGGAGTTTCCCCGGCTGGTGGCGCTCGAGGCCCGGTACCGGGGGCGGGTCGCCTGCCTGTCGTTGGCGTTCGATTTCGAGGGCCTGGGAACCGTGGAGCAGGCCGCCGGGCGGGTCGAGGCGTTCCTGCGTCAGGCCGACGCCGGCCGGATCGTCAACCTGCTCTCCGCGGAGGAGGCCGACGTCATGTATCGCAAACTGGAACTCGACAGCGTGCCGGCGGTCTACGTCTGGCGGGCCGATGGCAGTCTGGCCCGGCGGTTCGACGCGGCCGACGCCGCCGCGCGGCTGGGGCGGCCGTTCACCTACGACGATGTCGAACTGGAGGTGCGGGCCCTGCTCGGCCCGTGATACGATTTTCCCGAGCCGTCCGCCCCGGACGGCGTCAACGCCAACGGAGCGGGCACGATGGGCGAGCGGACGGATGGACAGCGGCGGGCGGACGACGCGGCGCGGCGCGAGCCGCCGGCCGGAGTCGCGGCGGCCCGTGGCGGCGACTGGAATCCGCTGCCCGGGCTGCGCGAGACGCTGGAGTCGATCGTCGTCGCCTTCACGCTGGCACTGCTGTTTCGCGGTTTCGAGGCGGAGGCGTTCGTCATCCCCACGGGGTCGATGGCCCCCACGCTGATGGGCCGCCACAAGGACCTCGTCTGCGAGGCGTGCGGCCGCGACTTCCGCGTCGGCTGCAGCGCCGAGTTCGACGAGCGCGAGCAGCGGGTCAATCCGCTGCTGATGCTCGAGCAGGCCCGCTGCCCGGGCTGCGGCGACGCCACGCGGCTCGCCCGCGGCGACGGGCAACAGCGGGTCAACGACGACCGCCATCCGTCCTTCAACGGCGACCGGATCCTCGTCGACAAGTTCGCCTACGACTTCGCCGATCCCGACCGCTGGGACGTGGTGGTGTTCAAGTATCCGGAGGATGCGAAGACGAACTACATCAAGCGGCTCGTGGCCCTGCCCGGCGAGACGCTGTCGATCTCCGGGGGCGACCTGTGGATCGCCCGCGACGGCGCTGCCGCGACGATCGCCCGCAAGCCCGCCGCGCGGCTGCCGCAGTTGCTGCAACTGGTGCACGACAGCCGGGACGTCGCCGCCGAACTGGCCGCGGCCGACTGGCCGCTGCCATGGTGCGACTGGAGTGCCGCCGACGCCCCGGCCGGCGCCCGCTGGCAGACCGCCGACGGCGGCCGGTCGTTCGCCGTCAGCTGCCCCGCCGGCGAGCCGGCGACCCTCCGCTACCGGCACATGGTGCCCGACGACGCCCAGTGGGCGGCGGCGCGGAACGGCCGGTCGCTCGCCGGCCTGGCGGCGCCGACCGTGATCGGGGACCTGCAGCCCTACAATGCCGACTCCCGCGGGCCGCACTTCGTCGGCGATCTGGGCATCGAGGTCGTGCTCGAAAGCCGGGCTGCGGCGGGGGCCGTCGCCCTCGATCTCGTCGAGGCGGGCGTCGCCCACCGCTGCGAGATCGATCTCGGCGACGGCACGGCCCGGCTGCGCCGCGGCGGCGTCACGGAGGATCCAGCCCGGGCGACCACGCGGGTCCGAGGCCGGGGGACGTGGACGCTGCTGTTCACGAACGTGGACGATGAGCTGCGGCTGTTCGTCAACGGGCGGCCGGTCACGTTCGACCGCTCCAGTGCTTGGCAGCGGCCGCTGGCGGAGGCCGCCCGCAACGCGCCGGTCGTCCACGGCGGCACGCCCGGTGACCGCCGGGCCGACGACCTTGCTCCCGTCGGGGTCACCGCGACCGGCGCCGACGTCGTGGTCCGCGGCCTCCGTGTGCTGCGCGACGTTTATTACATCGCCTCCGGCGACGCCGCGGCGATGGCGGGACGGATTCCGGAAAAACCCCTGTTCACCTTCCCCCCCCTGGGCGACGGCCAGTTTCTCATGCTCGGCGACAATTCTTCGGCCAGCAAGGACAGCCGGGCCTGGGGGCACCCGGACGACGGGCCGTTCCACGTCGATCGCAGCCTGCTGATCGGCCGGGCGCTGGTCATCTTCTGGCCGCATGCCATCCCGGCACGCTGGAGCGTTCCGGTCAGGCTGGGCGGCTGGGAAGTCCGCTTGCCCTGCTGGCCGAACTTCGGGAGGATGGGGTTCGTCCGCTGAGCCGGCCCGTCCCCGCGGCCGGCTTCGGGCAGGGAGGGATCCCGCATGTCGCTGTTGTCGGTCGAGGGACTGGTCAAGAACTACGGCCGGCGCCGGGTCGTGGACGGCGTCGATTTCCACGTCGAGGCCGGGGAAATCGTCGGCCTGCTGGGGCCCAACGGCGCCGGCAAGACGACCAGTTTCCGCATGACCTGCGGGATGGTGATCCCCGACGCCGGTCGCGTGCTCCTCGACGACGAGGAGATCACCACCTGGCCGATGTATCGCCGGGCCCGGGACGGCGGCATGGGCTATCTCGCCCAGGAACAGAGCGTGTTCCGCAAGCTGACCGTCGAGCAGAACCTGCTGGCGATCATGGAACTGGTGGGCATGACGTCGTCGGAACGGCGCCGGCGGTGCGAGGAACTCCTCGAGCAGTTCGACATCGGCCGGATCCGCCGGTCGCGGGCGCACTACATTTCCGGGGGTGAGAAGCGTCGGCTGGAGATCGCCCGCTGCCTGGTCACCGAGCCGCGGATCATCCTCCTCGACGAGCCGTTCACCGGGATCGACCCGGTCACGATCCACTCCATCCAGAAGATCATCCAGGGGCTTCGGGACGACGGGATCTCGATCCTGATCACCGACCACCGGGAGCGGGAGACGCTGGCGATCACCGACCGGAGCTACGTGATCCGGGCCGGCAAGGTGCTCTGCCACGGCAGTGCCGAGGAGGTGCTCTCCAATCCCGAGGCGCGGAAGTACTACTTCGGCGAGAGCCCGGGCGTGACGGCGGCCTGAAGGCCGGCGATCAGCCCCCCTTCATCGACAGGCTCTTCACGGTCAGGACCGCGCCCGCCGACATCAGGGCCAGCCCCAGCCAGCGGGGCGGTTGGACCGTCCGGGAGGGCGTCGGCCCGGGCCACATCCCCGGCATCGCCTGTCCGCGGTCCCCCATCCTGGCGGCGACGAACCGGCTCGACCGCTCGTTGAGCGAGAACGACGGCACCAGCCGGAACTGGAGCCCGAGCAGGAAGAGCAGCAGGCCGGCGAACAGGAGCTGGTTGCGGCGGGGAACCATGGCGTGCCTTTCGGGTCCGGAGACGCGGCCCGTCAGCGGAAGCATCGGTCCGCGCCCCGGGCGGGGCTGGAGCCGTGCCGGGCCGAGACCGGTTGCACCGACGATGCCGGCCCTGCGGCCCGGGCAGCCGACCGGCGCGGCTGGGCAATCTGGGAAGGTGACGCCCGACTGTGGCGAAAATAACTGTCGAAACGGTCGTAGCGGTGTCGATGATCATGTCGTGCGTTTTTTCCCAGCACCCCCTCGACGATGGGCAGGACCGTGAAACGTTCAACTCGACATGCCTGGTGTGTCGCCCTCGGCGGCCTGATCAGCGGCTGCATGATGTGGGGCTCCGCCCCGGCGGCCGACGGTCCGCCGGCGGCCGCGGATGCCCTCCTGCGGGACGGCGAACTGCTGCTGCCCCCCGGTGCGGAGGTGCCCGCGCCGGTCGAGATCCTTCCCGGCGCCGCCGTGCCGCGGCCGGGGGATCTGCTCGACGCCTCCGCCCGCTCGGGGGACGGGATGCTGCTCGACGAGTTTCGGCTCGAGGAGATGCCCTACGAGGCGAGCTCCGGCGACTGGTTCTGGAACGGCGGCTGGTACGCCGGCGGCGAGTCGCTGTGGATGGACCGCAGCCGCAACAATCGCCGGGTGCTGGCCGAGCAGCCGTACTTCGATACCCGCCTGGGCACGCTTCGGTTCGCCAAGTTCACGACCACCGCCCAGCCGTTCAACGTCTCCCCGGGCGCCCGGGTCACGATCGGCAAGTCGCTCGGCCGCGACTACCTCGACCGGGATCGGGCCCTGGAGTTCGTCTACTACGGCGGCATGACCTTCGAGGACAACGACGGCTGGAACGCGCCCGACCCTACCGCGATCGTCATCTTCCCGCTGGCGCCGTTCGCGCCCGGCTTCGCCGGCGCCACGCAGTTCACGACCTGGTTCAACTCCGACTTCAACAGCTGGGAGTTGGACTACAAGCTCCGCCGCCGGCTCGGCCGCGACCAATTGGTGATGTCGCCCGGTGGCAACTGGACGCGGCACGCGGAGCGCGGCTGGCTGCCGGCCCTGATCCTCGGCCCGCGGCTGGCCACGGTCAACGAGGACTTCAGGCTGCAGACGAGCCGGCCGGGGGTGGCCCCGGCGAACTTCTCCGGCACCTACACGGTCAACGCCGCCAACTGGCTCCTCGGCCTGAACATCGGCGGCGAGCTGATCAGCCAGAACGAGTTCTTTTACTGGGGCCTGCGTGGCCGGGCCGCACCGGCGCTGTCGTTCGTGAGCACGCACCAGACGGCGGTCGGCGTCAACACGCTGATCACGCCTTCGGCCACTACGAATTTCACCGCCGACGCCACCCGCACGGCCCCCGGTTTCATCGGTGACCTGACGCTGATGGCCGGCTGGAACATCACGCCCAACTTCGCGCTCCAGGTCGGCTACGACTTCCTCTGGGTGGCGGGCATCGCCACGGCCACCCGGCAGTTCAACCTCGACCAGCGGGACACGCGGGCGCTCGACGCCGGTGGCCAGACCTTCTACAACGGCCTGTCGTTCGGCTTCAACGGGTCGTGGTGACCAGGCGCGGTGAATCTCAGTCGGCCCCGGCCACGGCCAACGCCACGGACTGGCCCGTCGAGCAGATGTTGACCGCCAGGGCGGTCGCCGGCCGGCCATGGAGCGGCGTGCCGCGGACGACGTTCACCGGGCAGGCCGGATCGGGATCGTCGTGATTGATCGTGCAGGGCACGAGGCCGTGCTCGAGGCCGAGCAGACTGGCCATCAGTTCCACGACTCCCCCGCCGGCGCCGAGATGGCCGAACAGGCTCTTCGGGGCGGTGACGGGGACGCTCCCCAGTTCGGCCGCGATCGCCGCCGCCTCGATCCGATCCATGTCGATCGTGCCCACCCCGTGGGCGTTGACGTGGCCGACGTCCGCCGGCTCCAGCCCCGCGGTACGGCAGGCTGCCCGGATCGCCAGCCGCAGCGACTGCCCGGTCAGACCCCCGCTCCGCCCGACCGACTCGCACCGCGAGGCGGCGCCGAGGAACCGGCTGCGAATCCGCGCACCGCGCCGCTCGGCATGGGCCCGCGATTCGAGCACCACGACGCCGGCCCCCTCGCCGTTGACGAGCCCGTCGCGGTCGCGGTCGAAGGGCCGGCAGGCCCGCTGGTAGTCCTCGGTCCGGTGGGAGAGGAGCGTGTCCCCCCGGGCGACGAGCGCGGTGGGATGGAGGCGGCAGCCGGTACCGCCCGCGAGCATCACGTCGGCCCAGCCGCGTTGGATGACGCTGGCGGCCTCGGCGACCGCGAGCAGCCCGGACACGTCTCCGAGCACGATGGTGTTGTTGGGCCCGCGGGCGTCGTGCGCGATCGCCACGTGCGACGCGGTCATGTTGGGGAGGTGCTTGAGCAGCCAGAGCGGATGCAGTTCCTCGTGGATCGCCTCGGACCAGTGCGGAAAGGAGAACTGGCCGTCGGCGATCGACCGGCGGTAGGTGCGATCGAGATCCTCGAGATCGGCGTAGATCATGTCGCCGCCGAACACGACCCCGCACCGTTCCGGGGCCAGACCGGCGACGTCGAGGCCGGCATCGGCCATGGCGAGGTCGGCGGCCGCGAACCCCATCTGGATCTCACGGCTCATGACCTTCAGGCTCTTGCGAGGCCGGACGTAGAGCCGGGGGTCGAAGTCGGGAATCTGGCCGCCGAACCGCACCCGGAGCGAACTGGCGTCGAACAGGTCGATGAGCCGGACGCCGCTCGTGCCCGCGACCAGCGACTCCCAGAACGGGCCGCAGCCGATGCCGATGGGGCTGACGATGCCCAGCCCCGTCATCACGATGTCGCGCCCGCCGCTCATGCTCCACACCATAACCCGGCGCGTCGGCCGCAACCACACGGGACCGTCCGCGGCGGTCGGCGGCTCCGTCAGCGCTGCCGCGGGTGGAGCGCCCGCCATTCCGCCGGCGGCGTCGGCCGCGGATCGGCCCACAGTCCAGCGCGTCGGCGGCGGGCATCCGCCTCGGCGGCGAGGTAGGTTTCATCGGGCGCGAAGCCGAAGGCCCAGGCCCAGCCGTCGGCGACCATCTCGAGGTTGACGTCCCGGCCGACAACGCGAATCCGGCCCAGCAACCGGCCGTGCTGGTCGGTGCCGCGATCCTCGACCTCGACGGTCCGTCCCTCGAGCTTGGCCGCGAGCGCATCCGCGGCCCGCCGGCCGAAGGGCTGGCCGAACTCCGGCGCGTCGATGCCCACGAGCCGGATGCGGCGCGAGCGGCCGTCGCCGGCCTGGCAGGAGACGGTGTCGCCGTCATGGATCGCCAGCACCCGCCAGGCCGGCGTCTCGGGAGCCGGTTCACTCAGCCTGGCGATCAGCAGCGGGAGGACGATCGACGCCACCGCCAGGCCGACGATCAGCCACGTCCGCGGCGGCGTGTGGACCCGGCCGGTGCGTGCGTGCGGCTTCTGAACCATCAAGCAGATTCGACCGCCGGGAGGACGAATCGGCAAGCCGCCGGCCCCCGGACCGGGGGCTCCCGGCCACTCACTCGGAATCGGTCTGCATCTCGTCCGCATACGCATCGAGCACGCAGGCCGCCTCCGCGAACACGTCGGCGTCCTCGTCGGGGTCGCAGACGAGGCCGAGGAGGTCGTTCTTCTCGCGCTCCGAAATCTCGGCGCGGCGGTAGCTGCGGATGATCTCGGGGACGGGATCGATGCCCGGTCCGGCGGTCCCGCGCCCCGCACGAACGCCCCCGAATCCCCGGCACAACGCCAGCAGGTCGGCCCGATTCATGCCACGCACCGCCGTCTCGGCGGCCCTCCAACGGACCGGGCGGCGGCGCGAACACCTCGCGGCCGGACGCAATGGTCCCGTCAGCCGATACGGAGCGTTCCGCGTTCCGGTTCGCGCGGTTTCAGCGCGGCCTGCGGTCGCCCGCCTGCGGCTCGGCCCCGGGCTTCACCGGTTCGTTCGACGCCGGCGGGTCCGGCTCCCGGCCCGACCGCTTCTTCGCGAGGGCGAGTTCGATCGGATCGGTGAGCTGCGCCATGATTTCGGCGTAGATCTCGGCCGCGTGTGCCCTGGCGGCGGCCGCCTGCGGCGCGGTCAGCGTGCCGCCATCCGCCGCGCGCCACCAGCCTCCCGCGAGCCGGAACCGGGGGCCGGGGTCGGCCGTGGAGTCCCCCACGGCGGCCAGTTCCTGGCCGGCGAGCTCGCGCACCGGCTCGTTGCCGGCGCGGGCGAGGTACTTCAGGCCGCGACCCCAGTCCTGCTTCACGAAGCACAGATACTCCCCGACCTGCCGGGCGGATTCGACGTCGCTTGGATTGGCGAGAAGCCGCTGCTCGGCCTCGTGGAACCCCGCCGCCTGCTGCCGGCGGTCCTGGAGCGATTTTTGCAGCTGCTTGGCGTCGGCGATCAGGGGCCTAGCGATCGGTTCCGGCGGTGGCTGCTGGGGCTGACGACTCTTGCGATAGTCGGCGAGGGCCCGCTTCTCGTCCCGGTCGATCGTGACGGCGATGTCGAGGGCCACGTCGGCCGCGCCATCGGCGAGATTGAAATCCCCGCTGGCCGCTGCCTCCTCCGCGATCGTCGCGGCCAGCTTGAACAGTGCCGAGTCGAACTTCTTCACCGACTTTTTCAGCTTCACCAGCACGCCATGCCGGGCCCGCATGCCGTCTTCGTCGAACATCGCGATCCGTTGCCCGACCACGTTCAGGGCAAGGTCGGCGTCGTCGGCTTCGACCGCCACCCGTTCGGCGACCGTGAGCAGGGCGTAGCGGCGGGCCGCGTCGCCGGTATCGGCCACAGCCTTCAGGAGCGTGTTCACGGCCGTCGAGGGATTCTGCCGGAGTTCATCGCCGTAGGCCTGCTCCACGAGTTCCACCGCTTCCCGCAGCGAGACCTCGTCGGGCCGGGGGACGCGCACCGTCGGTTTGCCAGGCCGCGGAGCAGGAGGCTTCTTGGCCGGTGTCGCCTGGCCAGTGGGTTTTTGGGTGGGGGCCTGGTGGCCAGCTGACCCCTGGTTGGGTGTCGCCGGCTGGTCGAGAAGCGTCTCCAGGCCGCCGCGCCGCGGAGGCTGGCGGGCATGGCAGGGCAGCACGGCGGTCAACGCCACGGCCGCGCAGAGGATGCCGATACGAAAAGTGCCCACGAACCGGTTCACGTCGCCACCCCAAACGCCATCAGCCCGTCCAGCAGGTTTTCGGTCGCCCGGAGCCGAACTATTCCCCGCACCGGCAATCGCCGGCGCGGCCGGCAGGGGGGCGTCACTTTCCCCGCATGACCAGCATCCCGTCACCCTGCATTTCGCCCGTCGTCCCGCTGAACCCCTGGAGGGCGAGTTGGCCGTCGGCCGTGGCCCAGGCCCGCATTTTAACGCCGTTTTCGTATTCCACCCAGAAGGTTCCGTCGTCACAGGCGCTCCAGGCCGCAGGGATCGGCTCGCCACCGTTCGTGCGGGTTTCGATCCAGCCACCCTGCTTGTCGGCCTCGAAAATCCGCTGGGAATTGGGGTGAGTCCACTTGCCGACGACGAGCTGGTTGGCCTTCTTGTCGGCCGCCACCTTGTTGGCGTTCTTCCCCGCCCAGTCGTATCCCTTGCGAAACAGGACAAGCCCGTCCCCGGTGCTGCCGCCATCCTCCAGGCGTTCCTGGAGCACGAGCACGTCGTCATGCACCAGCAGCATCTGGAACCTGTTGAACAACTGCTTCCCCGTCTCGACGATCAGCGTTCCGGCGTTTCCAGACGCCTGCCATTGCCCATTGGCGCCGATCGTGCCGTCGCGGCGAACGTGCGAGCAAAGGCCGTCGCCACGGATCACGAGGTCGTAGTCCAGATTCGGGTTCGTCCAGACGTCCACGAACCGCTTGGCTCCGGCGGGCTTCTTGACGGTTTTCTGGCCCAGGGCCTCCCCTGCCGATCCCAGAAGGAGGCCCAGCATGCAAGCCACAGAAAGCGTCAACCGCGCGCACATCCAGCACCTCGTCCCGGGGCCGCCGAAGAATCCGCGAATGGGCGATATAGGACTCGAACCTATGACCCCCAGCTTGTCGAGCTGGTGCTCTAACCAACTGAGCTAATCGCCCCTGAACGAGCCCTCAAGTGTCGCGCCGGAATCGTCCGCAGTCAAGCAACCGGCTGGGCGGCCGCCGTGGACGACATTCAGGCTTGTGCGGGCTGCGCGGCCGCGGCTACGCTGCCCCGGCGGCCGGGGCCGCGTTTCTCCTCGAACCTGCGACAGCCCGTCATGACCCACGTTCGTTTTTCCGACGGCACGACGGGGGAATTTCCCCCGGCCACCCTCCTCGCCGCCGTGCTCGCGGCCTGTCCCGGGGCCCGTCCCGGAACCGGCCGGCCGATCGCCGCGCTCCTCGACGGCCGGCCCGTGGGGCTCGACGCGCCGCTGCCGGCGCTGGCCTCCGTGGCGGTCGAGCCGCTCCACGTCGGCGACCCACGGGCCCTGCCCGTGATGCGGCATTCGGCGGCTCACGTCATGGCCCGGGCGGTGATGCGGCTGTTCGAGGGCGTCGAACTGGCGTTTGGGCCGACCGTCGGCGCCGGCTTCTACTACGACCTCCGGGCCAGCCGCCCGATCACCGACGAGGACATTCCGGCGATCGAGGAGGAGATGCGGCGGATTGTCGCGGCCGACGAGGCGTTCGAGCGGGTCGAGGTGCCGCGCGACAAGGCGCTGGAGATCGTCCGCGGCCTCGGCCAGCCGCTCAAGGCCGAGCACATCGAGACCGGGCTCGCCGACCACCCCAGTCTGTCGTTCTACCGCCAGGGGGAGTTCGTCGATCTGTGCCGGGGGCCGCACGTGCCCAGCCCGGGCTGCATCCGGGCCTTCAAGCTGACGAGCATCGCCGGCGCCTACTGGAAGGGGGACGCCGCCAATGCACAGCTGCAGCGGCTCTACGGCACCGCCTGGTTCTCCCAGCAGGACCTCGACGCGCACCTGGCGGCGCTGGAGGAGGCCCGGCGCCGCGACCATCGTGTGCTCGGCAAGCAGCTCGACCTGTTCACGACGAGCCCGCTCGTCGGCTCGGGGCTCGTGCTCTGGATGCCGAAGGGGGCGATCCTGCGCGGCACGCTGGAGTCGTTCGTCCGCGACGAACTGGCGGCCCGCGGCTACCAGCCGGTGTACACGCCGCACATCGGCAAGGTCGATCTGTACAAGATCTCGGGCCACTACCCGTACTACGCCGATTCCCAGTTCAAGCCGATCGCCATGAGCGACGACGAGCAGTACCTGCTCAAACCGATGAACTGCCCGCATCACACGATGATCTACAAGGCCCGGCCGCGCAGTTACAAGGATCTGCCGCTGCGGCTGGCGGAGTTCGGCACGGTCTACCGCTACGAGCAGTCGGGGGAGCTCGGCGGCATGACGCGGGTCCGCGGCTTCACCCAGGACGACGCCCACATCTTCTGCACGCCGGACCAGGTGGAGCAGGAGGTGGAGGGGTGCATCGATTTCACGCTCAAGGTCCTCTCCAGCCTGGCGTTCGAGAACTTCCGGGTGCGGCTCGGATTCCGCGACCCCTCCAGCGACAAGTACGTCGGCCCGCCGGAGCGCTGGGCGGAGGCCGAGGCGGCGATTGAGCGGGTGGCCCGGCGGATGAACCTGCCCGGCTGCGAGCCGGAGCCGGGGGAGGCGGCGTTCTACGGGCCGAAGATCGACTTCGTGATCAACGACTCGCTCGGCCGGGAGTGGCAGCTGGGCACCGTGCAGCTCGACTACAACCTGCCGAGCGCCGAGCGGTTCGACTGCGAGTACGTCGGCGCCGACAATGCCAAGCACCGGCCGGTGATGATCCACCGAGCGCCGCTCGGCTCGCTGGAGCGGTTCGTCGGCGTGCTCATCGAGCACTTCGCCGGGGCGTTTCCGCTCTGGCTGGCACCGGAGCAGGTCCGCGTGATCCCGGTGAGCGAGAAGAGCGCGGCCTACGCCGGGCAGGTGAAGGCCCGGCTGGAGGCAGCCGGGCTGCGGACCGGGATCGACCTCGCGGCCGAGAAGCTCGGGGCCAAGATCCGCACGGCCCAGCTCGACCTGATCCCGATGATGGTCGTCTGCGGCCCGCGGGACGAGGCCGCCGGGACGGTGAGCCTCCGGGACCGTGTCGACGGCGACCTCGGGGCGATGAGCCTCGAGGCGGCGGTGGAACGACTCCGGGACGAGAACGCCCGCCGCGCCGTGCGGCACGCCCCGAAGCCGTTGACGCTGCCTGCCGGCGCCCCGAGTGCCGGCAGCGCCGAGTACTGACCGCCATGCCGCGGTTCGTCCTCCTCGAGCACGTGGGTGCCCCGGACGATCCCGCCGGCATCCACTACGACCTCCTGCTCGACGCCGGCCACGGCCTGTGCCGCACGTGGCGGCTCAGCGCCGTGCCGCGGCCCGGCGGACCGCCGGTCGACGCCGGCCCGCTCCCCGCGCACCGGTCCGCCTGGCTCGACCATGAGGCCGGCGAGGTGTCCGGCGGCCGCGGGTTCGCCCGGCGGATCGACGCCGGCCTGTACGAGCCCGCCGTCGCCGCGGCCGACCACAGCGGCGCCGGTTCCGAGGTTGCCGTGACGCTGTCCGGCACGCGGCTGGCGGGCCGGCTGCAGCTGCGCCGCGACGGCGACCGCTGGAGCGGCCGGATCGTGGCACCGGCTCCGCCGGGGTGATGCCGCTATCATGGGGCGTCCCCGGAGTACCAGCCCATGAAGCCGCGCGAAGTGCTCGCGATGTGCCGCGAGAAGGAAGTCAAGGCCGTCGATCTGCGGTTCACCGATTTCCTCGGTGCCTGGCAGCATTTCACGATCCCGGTCGGCAAGTTGGAGGAGGACGTCTTCGAGGACGGGCTCGGGTTCGACGGCTCGAGCATCCGCGGCTGGCAGGCGATCAACGAGAGCGACATGCTGCTCGTGCCGGTTCCGGGCAGCGCCTTCGTCGATCCGTTCGCGCAGCTGCCGACGCTGGCGATGATCGGCATGGTGCAGGATCCGATCACCCGCGAGGACTATTCCCGCGACCCGCGGAACATCGCCCGCAAGGCGGTCAACTACCTGAAGAGCACCGGCATCGCCGACACCTGCTTCATCGGCCCGGAGGCGGAGTTCTTCGTGTTCGACGACGTGCGGTTCGACCAGAACGCGCACGAGGGCTACTTCCACGTCGATTCACGCGAGGCGGAGTGGAACCGCGGCCGGGCCGAGGGGCCGAACCTGGGCTACAAGCTGCGGAGCAAGGAGGGCTACTTTCCCTGCCCCCCCGCCGACCAGCTCATGGACCTGCGGAACGAGATGATGCAGACCATGATCCAGTGCGGTATCGACGTCGAGGCCCAGCACCACGAGGTGGCCACCGCCGGCCAGTGCGAGATCGACATGCGGTTCCAAGAACTGGTGAAAATGGCGGACCAGATGTGCCTCTACAAGTACATCGTTCGCAACGTCGCCCGGCGGCACGGCCGGACGGCGACGTTCATGCCAAAGCCGCTGTACGGGGACAACGGGTCGGGCATGCACACCCACATCTCGCTGTGGAAGGACGGCCATCCGCTGTTCGCCGGCAGCGGCTACGCCGGGCTGTCGGAGATGGCCCTGCACGCCATCGGCGGCATCCTCCGGCACGCGCCGGCGATCCTCGCGATCACGAACCCGACCACCAACAGTTACAAGCGGCTCGTGCCCGGCTACGAGGCCCCGGTGAACCTCGCCTACTCGCAGCGGAACCGGTCGGCGAGCTGCCGAATCCCGATGTACTCGGCCAGCCCGAAGGCGAAGCGGGTTGAGTTTCGCTGTCCCGATCCGACCTGCAACCCCTACCTGGCGTTCGCGGCCATCCTCTTGGCGGCGATCGACGGCATCCAGAACAAGATCCATCCCGGCGAGCCGCTCGACCGCGACATCTACGACATGCCGCCGGAGGAACTGGCGAACGTGCCCAAGGCGCCCGGGTCGCTAGGGGAGGCACTCGACGCCCTGGAGCGGGACGGCGACTTCCTCCTGCGCGGCGACGTGTTCACCGAGGACGTGATCCGCACGTGGGTGAAGTGGAAGCGCGAGAAGGAGATCGACGCCATGCGGCTGCGGCCGCATCCGTATGAGTTTTGTCTCTATTTTGATGCGTGAGAAGCCATCCCTGGCCTTCTCACGCTCGGCCCGGCGATGGCAACGCCAAGGGTTGCCATGCCGGGCGGCGCCGCATCGTGCGGCGGTTTGATGCGTGAGAAGCCATCCCTGGCCTTCTCACGCCGCGCCCGGCGGGGCGAAGCCGAGGTTCGCCGCGCCAGGCGCGCCGCATCGTGCGTCGGTTTGACGCGTGAAAAGCCATCCCCGGCCCCGAACATTCCAGTGGCGTCTGCCGGGGAAGAGGTTTTTGCTGACCGTGAGGATTTGGGCGTCGGTACCCCGGCCCCGTCGCCGGGCTATGGAAGCAAGCGCAGCCATGGATGGCGAAGCGCAGCGGACATGCAGAGAACGGAGGCCCGGAGGGCCGCAGTGATCGTCCGGTGACGGGGCCGGGGTGCCGGCGCCCAGCGGCCACCAGTCGATCCCTGGCGTTTTCACGCTCGGCACGGCGATGGCAACTGTTTGCGTCCAGATCGCAGTGCGTCGGAGCAGCCGGTTGGTGGCACGCGCAGGAGCCGGTGCACTTTGCCTGTACCGCAGGACGCACCATCACGCTGGAGCACGCACCGGCAAAGTCCGCCGGCGACGAGCATGCCACCGACCGGCGGAGCCTTGCCGTCAGCCTCGTGGCATTCCGCAACACCCGTGCCGGACACGATCGCCGGAGGGCCGCAATGATCGTCCGGCGACGTGGCCGGGTCACCGCCGCGGCGACACGTCCCGTCCGGCTTGACGCGGCGCGCGCGGGGCCACGACCATGGGAGGATGCCTGAGCAGCTCCCGCGGGTCGTCGTTGACCTCGAGAAACTCCGACACATCAATTGCGGCCTCGGCCGGTTCTCGCTGCACCTCGGCCGGGAACTGCTCGCCAGCGCCGCCGGTCGCTTCCGGCCGGTGTTCTTCCTCCCGCCCGGCTGCGAACGCTACTTCCCCAGCGGGGACTTCGACCACATCGACGTCTCGCCGTGGCGGAAGGAAGGGCTCGCCCGCCTGATCCGGCCGCTGGCCCGGCCGTTCCTCGGGGCCCCCGCCGCGAGCCTGTGGCATGTCACCAACCAGACGTCCAAGTATCTGCCGCTCGACGACCGCATCCCGGTCGTGCTTACGATCCACGACCTGACGTTCCTCCACGAAGGGCCGCGCCAGGGGCGGGAGTGGGAGATCGGCCGCAAACTCGCCGCCATCCAGGCCAAGGTCGCGCGGGCGACGTTGATCGTGACCGACTCCGCGTACGTCGCCGAGGACGTGCGCCGGAACCTCGACGTCGGCTCGCGGCCGATTCGCGTCGTGCCGCTCGGCTTCTCCGCGGCCGAGGTCGCGGCGGGCCAGCCGCCGGCATTCCTCCCCGCCGGGCCGTTCCTGCTCACGCTGGGTAACTTCCTCCCCCACAAGAACTTTCACGTGCTCCTCGGGATGGTGGACCGGCTGCCGGGGATGCGGCTGGTCATCGCCGGCAAGAACGCGACGCCCTACGGCGGCCAGCTGGCCCACGAGGTGGCGCGGCGCGGGCTCGGTGACCGCGTCCTGCTCCCCGGGGAGGTGTCCGACGCGGATCGGCAATGGCTCTACGAGCACTGCGAGGCGTTCTTCTTCCCCTCGCTCTCCGAGGGCTTTGGCCTGCCGGTCCTGGAGGCGATGCACGCCGGCAGGCCGGTGTTCGTGGGCCGCAACACCTGCCTGGCCGAGGTGGCCGGCGACCTCGGGTTCTACCTCGACTCGTACGCCGAAGACGCCCTGGTCGCCGCCTACCGGGCCGGCATGGAGCGGTTCGGGGCGGCGCCCGATTACCCGGCCCGCCTGCGCCAGCACGCGCAGGCGTTTTCCTGGGCCGCGACCGCCGCCGGCTACGCCGCCGCCTACGACGAGGCGCTGGCGGCATCCTGAAAAGGGGCCGCGACGCTTTTGCCGGCCGGGCAAGAGTCGCGGCCGCTTTTTGCTATCCTGTCCCCGATTGCGACCGTGACGAGGAGCTGATTTCCCATGGCAGACGAACCGCAGGCCGCCGCACCGAAACCATCCGCCGTCGAACTGGCGAAGGCCGCCAGCGCCTACCTGCGCGGCGACATCGCCAAGGAACTCGCCGACGGCGCCCCGGGCTTCGGCAAGGGCTCGATCCAGCTGCTGAAGAACCACGGCACCTACCAGCAGGACGACCGTGAGGCCCGCAAGGCCCGGGAGGGGGCCAAAAGCCAGCGCGAGATCTCGTTCATGATCCGGACCTGCGTCCCCGGGGGGAAGCTCACGGCCGATCAGTTGCTCGCCGCCATCGACCTCGGCGACGAGGTGGGCAACGGCACGATCCGCCTGACTACGCGGCAGTCGATCCAGCACCACGGCGTCGTCAAGGGAGACCTGAAGCCCTTCATGCAGCGGATTCACGACATCCAGATGACCACGCTCGCCGCCTGCGGCGACGTTGAACGCAACATCATGTGCTGCCCGGCGCCGATCCGGAACCATCAGGTCCGTGAGGAGATGCAGGCCCAGCTCGACGCGCTCGCCCGGCATCTCGCCCCGCGGACCCGGGCGTATTACGAGATCTGGCTCACCGATCCGGACACCGGCGAGAAGACGCTCGCCGGGGGCACGGGGGCCGGGAAGGAGGTGGAGCCGATCTACGGGCCCACCTACCTGCCGCGGAAGTTCAAGACGGCCTTCGCCCTCCCCGAGGACAACTGCACCGACGTCTACGCCAACGACCTCGGCTTCATCGCCGTCCACGAGCAGGGGAGGATCCTCGGCTACAACGTGCTCGCCGGCGGCGGCATGGGGGTGACGCCGAGCGCCGCCAAGACGTTTCCGGCGCTCGCCAGGCGGCTCGGCTTCGTGCCGCCGGCCGACGTGCTCGCGATCGCCGAGGCGGTGGTCAAGGTGCAGCGCGACTTCGGCAACCGCTCCGACCGGAAGACGGCCCGGCTCAAGTACACGATCCACGCCATGGGACTCGAGGCTTTCCGGGCCAAGGTCGAGGAGTATTTTGGCAAGCCGCTGGCCCCCTGCCATCCGACCGACGTCCACGGCTTCGACGACCACATCGGCTGGCACGAGCAGGGAGACGGGAAGTACTTCTACGGATTCAACGTCGAGAACGGCCGCGTCCACGACACCGGCGACTTCCGCCTCAAGTCGGCCCTGCGCCGGATCCTGCGCGAGATCCGGCCTGGGGTGCGGATCACGGCCCACCAGAGCCTGCTGTTCACCGACCTGGCCGTGACCGACCGGGAGCGGATCGCCCACCTGCTCCACGAGCACGGCGTGAAGACGTCGGAGGAGATCTCGACGCTGCGGCGCTGGAGCATGGCCTGCGTGGCCCTGCCGACCTGCGGCCTGGCCGTGGCCGAGAGCGAGCGGGTGCTGCCGGGGCTGATCGACGAACTGGAGCCGGAGGTGGCGAAATTGGGCCTCGCCCACGACGCCTTCACGCTCCGCATGACCGGATGCCCCAACGCCTGTGCCCGCCCCTACAACTCCGACATCGGCATCGTCGGCCGCACGCTCGGCAAGTACACGATCTTCCTCGGCGGCCGGCTGCTCGGCGACCGGCTGAACACGCAGTACAAGGACGTCGTCCCCTTCGAGGACCTGTCGCGCGAGATCGGCGCGGTGCTCGCCTGCTACAAGGCGGAGCGGCAGGGCGGGGAGACGCTCGGCGACTTCTGCCACCGCAAGGGCGTCGACGGCGTCCGCACGTGGGCCGATGCCTGGCTGGCCGGGAGCCGCGGCCACGGCTGACCGGGGCGTGGCGACGGGGGCGGGTTCTCAGAGCCCCACGCCCCGGGGTGCGGTCCGTACGCCGCGCCAGCCGTAACCCGGCTTGCGGTCGGGGTCGATGACCGCGGCATCCCGGCGGTACGAGGGATTGCCCGCCGCGCCATGGCCGCCACGAATCCCGGCACCGACGGCATCCCGGCGAGGCCAGTCGTCCGGCGGGTTCAGCGTGCCGCGGCCGTGCGTGCCACGGAACGCACGGCCGGCGGCGTTGGCCACCGTCACGACCCGCTCGCGCGGCGACCGCCAGCCGTTGATTGCGGAGACGCCCCAGAACGAGGGATGGTTCAAACTGTCGCCTGTGTCCCAGCCGGGCTCGATCGGACCGCGGGTGAGTTTTTCGTATTCCAGTTCTGTCAGCGGTCGCAGGCCGGCCCAGGAGGCGAAGGCGGCGCCATCCGCCCAGGCGAGTCCGCCGTGCTTGTTCGGGCTCGCCGGGCCAACGAGGTCCACCTCGGCCGGTGTCAAGGTGTTCACGAACGAATCCCACTCCCTCATGACATGCCCTTTCATGCAGTAGAAGGCCCGGTAACCGTTGGGAAACGCCGCCGACAGGCTGCCGTCGTCCTCCGGCTCGTTTCCGCGCCGGGCCCAGAGCTTTCCCGCCTGCCGGCCGGTGGGAATCGGGCCGGCGTCGGTCACGCGATAGGGCGCCGTGTGCTGCAGCCCATCCGTGAAGCGGTAGAAGTGCTGCGGCTCATTGCCGTCCGATCCGAGATCGAACGGGCCCTCGGGCACGAACACCATCTCGATCGCGACCGGCTGGATCCGCACCTCGAGATTCCGCGGGACGTCCCGGGCGGCCGCGATATCCCAGACCGCCGTCACACCCCGGGCCGCGACGTCGCCGATCCCGTAGTCCGCGCGGCGAACGATCATACCGACATGACCGTCCTCGCCGTCGGGCACGATCAGATCGACCCGCGTGCCGTCGGCCTGGCCATAGCCGGAGGGGTTCAGCGGCCTGTCGGCGGCCAGCCGGACGTGCTGCCACGCCTCGGCGTCGGCGGCGCGGACCTTGAAGAACACCCAGGCCGCGTCATGGTTGCCCTCGTGCCGCCACGACCCCTTCCAGGACACGTCGAAGGTCAGGGTCGCGGTTCCGTCACCCCGGGCCGCGACCCGCACGTTCGTCACCGGGCCGGTATCGGCGGCGACGGCATGCGGTATCTGCCCGAGCATCGCGGCCAGGGTCACGATCAGGCCCGCGCCGCGGGCAGCCCGAACACATCGGCGTTTCACGTTCATCATGACCCCATGCTTCAACCAAAGTCGCTTTCCAGCCGGCCCCGGCTGGTCAGGGGCGGGAGGCGAACCGCAGGTATCGCTTGCCGCTGCCGCCGGACTCCCCCCGGGGCATGCCGGGTGCCAGTTGGATCCATTCCGCGGACCCCGCGCCGTCGTCGTCATCGCACACCAGGACGTTGAATCCGAACGCCCCCTCCGGCGGGATGCCGACGACGCTGCACGGCAGCCGCAGTTCGTAGCGGGTCACGGCGTCGGCATCGTCTCTCACGACGGCGCAATCGATGGAATCCAACAGTTTCGTATCGTCCGGCTGCCACTGGTGCACCCTGACGCCGTCGCCCGTCAACGCCACGCCGAAGCTGCGATGTCCCTCCGCGGTGTCGAGTCCGATCTGCAGGGCGTCGCCATTGCCGATCGCCGAACCACTGCGGGTATTGAAGTGTCGGTCGTCCGTCACCTCGACCCCGATGCACAGGTCGCCCTCGTCGCGAGCCACGTGGATCCGGGCCCCGAGATCGGCCGGACCACCCCACGACGCCGGCAACCGGGGCGTCGGATAGCGGCGGCTCACCGGCGTGTGCGTCAGCGGAAACACGTCGCGAAACTCGCCGATCGTCAGCAGGGGCTCGCCCCACTCGTCGAGACGGCCGTCGATCGCGGCCCGGGTCGTTCGCTGCGGCAACTTCCAGGGGACGGCAGGATCGAAGCGGCCGATCACCGGCCGGAGGGACGCGTCCCCCTCGGGGGCCGTCCGAACCCCGCGCCAGATCGCCAGCGGGTGCGGCTTGCGGTCGGCATGTGAATCCACCGGCATGAGCCGGCCCGAGATCCGCTGGTGGCCGGCCGATGTATAGGCGCGCATGTGGAGCATGTCACCGCGCAGGATCGCCCCACGCACGTCCGCGGGCCAATCGTCGGGCAGTTGCGTGGTGCCCCGGCCGTGGGTCCCCTTGAACGCCCTGCCGGTCGCGGTCGTCGCCGCGATCGGCCGTTCGTACATCTGCCCGGCGTTGCAATCCTCGAGGCCCCAGAACGAGATTCCGGGATCGGTCAGTTGCGGATGCGCGGGCCCGCGACAGGCCTTCTCGTACTCGAGTTCCGTCATCGGTCGCAGGCCGGCCCAAGCCGCGAAGGCGGCCGAATCGGCCCACGACAACCACGGGCAGCGGTGATCGCGGGGAGGAGCCCCGGGGCGAAACCAGTCGTTGGGGAACCCACCGAGCGCCGTGTAGACGCGGTTCGGCGGTTCCCCCGTGCGACCGATCCATTTTCCGTGTCCCTCGGGATGGTACCGCCGGGCCGCCTCCGCCTCGGGGAGCACGGCGAGGAAGTCCGCGTACTGCCCCTGGGTGATGGCGAACTTCATGGCATAGAACGCCCGATAGCCGTTGGGGAACAAGGCGGGAATCTCGGCGCCGTCCTCCGGAGGCAGGCCGGTCGCCCAGAGCCGGCCCGGCTGCCGTCCGGTCGGGATCGGGCCAGGTCCGGTCACCGTGAACGGGGGCGTGTCGGATGCGCCCCAGGTGTAAAAGCAGTTCAGTTCCGGTCCGGCGGAAACGCCGAGTTGGAACGGGCCTTCGGGCACATAGACCATCTCCAGTCCGAACGCCTTGAGCGTCGTCGTGGGGGCGAGCGGTTCGGTGACCACCGTGACCCGGCCGGCTGCGACCCGGCCGATGCCGTCCCGCGCACGACGGAGAAACACGCCGAGGAACCCCTCGTCGCCACCGGGCACCACCATGTCGAGCGCGGTGCCGTCCGCTGCCTGACCGAAACCGGTCGGGTTGACGACCTTGTCGGCCACCAGCCGCAGCGGCCGCCATGGTGCGGTGGCGTCGTCGCGGACCTTGAAGAACACCCAGGCCGCATCGTGGAACGTGCCGCCGCGCCACGAATGGTCCCAGGCGACGTCGAAGCTGACCGTCGCGGCCTTGGCGTCCCGTGCCGTCACCTGAACGTTGCCGATTGTCAGGCTGTCGGCGGCTGCTGCGGCGGCCCAAGCCGCCGCGAGCAGGGCGCCGAGAACCGGCCATGGGTGGCGGGTGCCGACGAGCCGCTGGCCACTCAGCCGCAGAACGTTCATGAACCTCATCCCGTCGGCGGGATTTACCGGGGTTGATCAGGCGTTTATAAACGGCAGAGGAATTCCCCGTCAAAAACGCCTTCCTTGCGGAGAACCCGTCGCTCATGGCACGTCCGCCCGTCGGGTTGCGTTCTGCCACTCGTCTCCCGCCCGTGACGGCATGCTGGTGGCCGGCGTTGTGCCTGGCGCTGGCGCCGGGCCTGCTCGCGGCCGACGAGCACGCCCCGGCCCGGTTTCGGGGCACCGGGAAGGCCGATCCGATCCGCATCACCAACGTGCGCCGCGCGGCCGGGCCCGAGGCAGGGCAGAGCACGATCACCTTCGACCTGGCGTGGGATCATTCCTGGCGTGCGGCCTGGGATGTCGACGCAAAGCAGCACGGCGGCACGGGGCCGCTCCATCTCGAAAGCTGGGACGCGGCCTGGGTGTTCGTGAAGTACCGTACGCCGGGTGCCGACCGGCATGCCCATGGAATGCTGTCGCCGCGACAGGCCGATCACCGCGTTCCCGCCGCGGCGGCCGTGGACGTCGGCCGCAGCGACGACGGCCGGCGCGGGGTCGGGGTGTTCGTGTACCGCAGGACTGCCGGTCATGGGCCCAACGAGTTCCAGGGCGTGACGCTCCGCTGGCTGCACGACGCCGATCTGCCGGCGGACGCCGACATCAGGGTGTTCGCCGTGCAGATGGTCCACGTGCCGGCGGGCCCGTTCTGGGCCGGTGACGGCGCGACCGACCGAGTGCGCGGCCAGTTCTCCGCCGGCCTGACCGCCAGGCCGTTTCGCGTCGCGAGCGAACGGCCGCTGCCGGTCGGCGGAGAGACGGAGGACGTGCTCAACAACCGGGATGCAGCCGGCATGTTCCTCAGCAACCAGGACGACTTCAACAGCGACGAGCCACGGCTGCTGCCGGCCGAATTCCCCAAGGGGACGCGGGCCTTCTACTGCATGCGGCACGAGATGACCCAGCAGCAGTACGTCGATTTTCTCAACACGCTTTCGTATGCCGGGCAGGCCCGCCGGACCGCGCCGCAGGGCAAGGAGAAGCTGGGGCCGGAGGCGCCGGCCGGCACCCTGGTCATGCTCAGCGAGAAATGCACCGGCCAGCGCACCGGGATTCGCGTGGCCGTTCCCGGCGTGCCGGACGTCGTCGAGCCGGTGGTGGTCGATCGGAAGACGTTCATCGCCTCCGGCTCGGTGCTGAAGCCGGGCAGACCGGCCGTCTACGAAACCGACGCGCCGCACGTGGCCGGCAACTGCATCATGCACGCCGACGGACTGGCGTTCGCCGCCTGGGCAGGACTGCGGCCGATGACCGAACTGGAATTCGAGAAGGCCTGCCGGGGACCGCTGCAGCCGGTGGCCAATGAATATGCCTGGGGCACCGATCGGATTGCCGGCATGGAGGCGACCGGCGGCCAGTATGTCCTCCGGAACGCCGGCCAGCCGGACGAGACCGTCGGCTGGGAGGGGGGCGATCGTCCGGACGCCAGCCATGGCAACGCGCCCTTCGAGGGCACCAACGCGAAGCTCGGCGGACCGCTGCGGGTGGGCATCTTCGCCACGCCGACGAGCGACCGGGTGGCTGCCGGCAGCTCGTACTGGGGCATCCTGGATTTGACTGGCAACGTGCATGAGCCGACCGTGCCCGTCGGCGTGGCGGCGGGCCGCGGCTTTCCGGGGACGCACGGCGAGGGGGGCGACGCGCCCTGGCCGGGCTTGTTGGTCGGACAGCGGGGCGGCGGCTACGGCAGCGGCGGTCACTACCGGGGCTTCGGCGGCAACGAGATGTTCCACATCTCGAACCGTTATGTGGCCTGCGTGCCGGG
>JBIKKQ010000103.1:0-11960 GCA_044360305.1 Pirellulales bacterium | reverse complement strand
TCACCTCGGGCCAGTACGTGTCGAAGTCGAACTTCGGACTGTTGTCCAGATCGTGGCACTCGAGGCAGTTGTTCACCGCCTTCTGCTTCCCCTCCGGTGTCGCCAGCGTGAGCGCTAGATCGCGCCGCAGCCGGTCCCGCTCGGCCTCCGTCGCCTTCACGTCGCCACGCTCGACGGCCGTGTGGGCCGCCGCCGGTCCGTGGCAGTTTTCACAGCCCTGATGGGCGAGGTGCGGCGTCGCCTTCATTCCCTCGAAGCCCCCCTCGAAGGGCTCGAAACGCTGCGCCGCCCAGCCGACCACGTGGCAGGAAAGACACTCCGGGTCGCCATCGCGGCGTGGCGACTGCTTCTCGAGCGTCGTCAGCGCCTGGGCGTGGGGCGTGTCCTTCCAGACGTCGAAGGCCTCCTGGTGGCATTCGGCGCAGGCGGCGCTGCCGGCGAACCGGCGGCCGCTGGGATGCCGGAGCGGCATGATGCCCAGCCCCTTGAGGCCCAGCGTCTCCAGTTTGTTCTGATAGGCGGCCAGCAGCCTGATCATCTCCTCCGACTCCCCCCAGCGGGCGTCGAGGGGCACCCGCTGCACGCGGACGGGCGTGGCGGCATCGGCGAAGAACCCCACCACCACGGCGAACATTCCCTTGTGGCCGACCTCGATCAGCCGGGCGCCGCCCGGCAGGAGCGGCGGGGTCAGCGGCGGCTCGTCGGCCCCGCCCCCGGTGACGACGATGTCGAAGCCGGGCTGGCCGCCGGCCAGGTCGCGGGTCTCCTCGGGGCGGGACGCCGCGAGCAGGATCCGATGGTTGCAGCCGGCCTTGGCGAGCAGGTCGGCGACCTCCGCCAGCGCCGGCGCCGCGGGCCGCGTCGCCACGGTGTCGTTGCGGATCTGGGCCGCCTCCTTGTCGCCGAGCACGCTGGTGACGCCGATCTTCAGGTCGCCGACCTGCACGACCCGAAACCGCGACGTGATCCCGGAGTCGAAGCCGAACAGCCCGACGTTGGCCGACAGGAACGGTGTGGGCTGATCGCCGATCGCCGCGACCGCGGCGACGATCTCCTCGGTCGGCAGCCGCAGGTCGCCGGGGCCGAGCCCCACGGCGGCATACCGCATCGTCCGTAGGCCGTCGGCGATCGATTGAAACTTGGCCTCCGTCTGCCGGCCGAACCGCCGGACCTGGCCGCCGAGATCGACCGCCATGACCGGCCAGCCGGCGGCCTCGAGGGCGCGGAGGAAGTTCTGCCGCCGACTCAGGCCCCCCTTCTGGTTCTCCTTGCCGGTGCAGCCGCAGGGTTCGATGTAGCCGTCGAGTTCGCCGGTGATCACGACGACCGCCCGCGGCCTCGGCCAGTCGGCGAACACCGAGCCGTTGCGGCCGCGAAATTTCTCCTCGACGGCGGCGTCGGTTCCGGGTCCGCGGTCGGGAACGGCATCGGCCCCCCGCAGCGGGCCGACCCGGGCGAGGACGAGACACAGGACGATGCCGACCGTCGTGCAGTGCGGGCCGCGGGGGCGAAGCTGGGTCATGTTCAGGGTTCGATGGCCAGGCTCACGGGAATCGTCAGCGTGGGCGCGTCAGGGTCTCCGGTCTCCAGCACGATGCTGCCGAGCCGGTCATCGGCGAGGTGATCCGCCGGCGGGCTGCCGGCGGGCACGACGACCGTGATCGGGATGCGGACGACGGGTGCCGAGCCGATCGGCCCTCCGCCGCCCACCTCGACCTGAAGCGACGGCGGCACGACCGCGCGGACGGTCGGCTGCACCCGCTCCCGGTGCGGCCCGCGGGCCGTCAGGAAAAGCTGCGTGCGCAGGCCGCTCCGGCCCGAAACCGTGCCGAGCACCAGTGTCTGCCGGGAGGAATCCCACTTCGGGCCGCCCAATGCAAGATCACCTGACACCACGCCCTCGACGGGGATGTCGACGAGGACCTCCTCCGGCAGCCGCAGGGCGGCCGTGACCGTCCGCCGGAGTCGGGCCGGGGGCAGGCCCGGCAGGATGCCGAGCCGGAGCAGAAACCCCCCGGTCGCCCCGGGCTCCTCGGCCGCCGCCGCCGGCTCCAGCGGGGACGCCGCGAGCGTGAAGAATCGGTCGGCCTCCGGGCCGTCGATGGTCAGCGACTCGAGCGTCGGGGCCGCGGTGCCGAAGGTCAGAATCCGCACCTCGGTCTCGCCCCCCCGCGTGGCGGACAGGGCCGGGAGGCTGACCGCCGCCGGCACGGCCTTCCACGGCGGGACGAGCAGCCCTTCGACGACGAGCACGATCTCGGGGCGGCGCGGGTCGTCGGTGAACACCACGGCCTGCTGGCGGAACGGCCCCCCGGCTCCCTTCCCCTTCCACGTCACCGTCACCCGGGCAGTGTCTCCGGGGGGCACGACGTGCTCGGCCCCCTGCCCCGGCGTGGTGCCGCCGCTGAAGTCGCTGAGCGTGCAGGTGCAGCTCGTGGCCCCCTTCGTCAGTTTGAGCGGCCCGCGTCCGGCATTGTGGATCGTGAACTCGTGGCTGCCCGTGCCACCGATGGCCAGACGGCCGAAGCGGTGCACCGTCGCAGACGTCTCCGCCCGCGGAGCGTCGGCGGTCGCCACGCCGGGGCGAAAATCCCCCACCTGCCACGCCGGTGCCTGCATGACGGCCGTCGCGGCGCCGAGGCACGCGCCGGCCACGAGGGCGAAGCCGGCGACTCCCCAGGCAGATGGCAGGCGGGCTGTCATGGAGGCGTGACGTAGCGGCTGGACGTGGCACGGGGATGGCTGCCGGCGCGGGGCACGGCCACTCCGCCCCGCTCAGTCTATCGCGTTGCGGCCGACAGGCCGCGTGAAGGACGCTCGCCCGGCGTCGGCGGTGCCAACGACGCCAGCGCGGCATCGACGTCGATGCCGGCCGGCCACTCGGGCATCCCAAGCAGAGCGGCCGCCATGTCCCGCACCTCGGTCCGCAGTTCGGCGACGAGTTCCTCGAACGGGGGCGGGTTCTCGGGGGCCGGCGGGGAAACCGACGCCGCGATCCGCGCCGACGCCGCGTCGGGATCGCGGGACGACGGCAGCGGTTCGCGGATCACGGCGAACGTGACGATGGCGAGGACGACGGCCGCACAGGCCTGGATGGCGACCCAGCCCGCCGGCCTCAGCCCGCCGCCGGCCTGCACCGGCTCGATGTCGTCGCGCGGAGCCATCGCGTCCCCGTTCCCGGCCGGTTGGTCAGAACTCGTCGTCGCGGAGCGGCGGTTCCCTGCCGGTGCCGGGAGACATGCCCTCCAGTGGGCATTTGCCGTCGCAGTCCTTGGCGGCGGCCTTGCCGTGCCTGCCGCCGCGGTGCCGCCACTGGGCACGTTTCCGCATCCATTCATCGGCGGCCTTGTCCATCACCTCCCAGACCTCGGTCGCCGTGGCATCCCAGGAGATCGTGCAGGTGTCCCCCTCGACCGCGGTTTCGAGGCCCGACACCAGCCGCATGACGGCCGCGTCGTCCCCCCAGCGCAGCTTGGCCAGCGATTCCATCCCCGTCACCACGTTCCGGGCGTCGCCGGCCGCCGCGGCCGACTTCATGTCGAGTTTTGCCCGATAGAAGGACTTGCCCTCGAACTCGCCGATGGCGACCCGAAACCCGTCGGCCGACTTGAGCACGGGGCAGCGGGTCTTGGGATCGACGGCCACGGCGCGGGCCACCATGATCGAGCCGGGCCGGACGCGGCCGGCGAGCGGCGACTTTTCACCGACGCCCGCAGCCGTGCCGTCGAGCGTGTCGAGGGCCCCCTTCACCACGGCCTCGGACCGGGCAAGGACGAGGACGTCGTCCTTGAAGAACGCGCCAAACGCCGGGCCTGCGGGATTGAACGGCTTGTCGCGGTTCTGCGTCCACGAGTGCACCACGTGCCCGCGGTGCTGCATCGTTTTGTGGTCGGGCGCCTTCTCCGCCATCTTCTCCAGCAGCGCCCGGTTCATCCGGCCGCGGATCACCATCGCCCCCTTCATCTTGTCGGGATCGACGCCAAACACCGTCACGTCGCGTACATCCTTCCGCGGATCGGTGCCGATCATCCCGGCGGCCATGCCGGCCATCTGCTCGAGGTGGGGATGCATCTTCAGCGCCTTCTCCCAGCCGCGCTGGAGCACGACGGAACCGCGGGCGGCCTCCATGTCGACGTGCATCATCCAGCGGGCGTTCGCCGGCACGATCGCAAGATCGAGCGGCGCCGCCGGCGCCGCGCCGGGGAGGCAGGCCTGGAGCATGGCCGCCGCGAGGAAGAGGGCCGGCGTGATGCCGGTGGGAACGAAATGAGGACGGTTCACGGGGGCTCCGCTGCTGGGGAAGTCGGCCGTCGGCAGTCCGGTGGACCGCGACCGACGGCCGGCACTCTTTCTACACCGCCGGGCAGCTGATCGTTTCATGCTTCGAGCCGAGGTGCGTTTTTCTGCGGACCGGCCTGCGGTCAGGCGGCCCGGTCACTTTCGCGCCGTGCCGGCAAAGTTCACCGGCTCCTGCGCTTTCTGGTCGCGTTCTGAGCGAGGGGCTGCCCATGCCCTCGAGCGGGCTATGGGAGCAAGCGCAGCCCGGAGGGCGAAGCGCAGCGGACATGCAGAGAGCCGAGGCCGGGAGGGCCGAGGCGAGCGTCCGCCGAGAGGGCGTGGGCAGCCCCGAGCACGTCGGGCACACTGACTTGGCTGGAGTTGGCGTCAGCCTCGCGGCGGCTGAAGGAAACCAGCCTCAGTAGGCCCGGGCGAGGATGCTCGGCCGGCTTACCGGCCGGCCCGTGAACACGCACGTGCCCGGCTCGTCGGGGCCGTCCATCGGTATGCACCGGACCGTCACCTTCAGCGGATCGAGCGCGGCCGTCACCGCCGGGTCGTCCGCGACGTGCACCCGGGCGAAACCGGTCTTCGCCGACCCTCCCTCCCCCGCTCCGAAATACTCCAGCACCGCGCCGCTCGTCGCCAGCCCGACCGACCGCTCCGCGCGGAACGCCCGCGCCCTGTCGAACAGCCCCTGCTGAATCTCCTCCAGCAGCGCCGGCACCCGGGCCGCCAATTCCGCCAGCGGCACCGCCGTCCGCTCCTTCGGGCCCCGGTCGCGCCGCGTCAGGCTCGCCGTGCCGGCCGCCAGATCCCGCGGGCCGATCTCCACCCGCAGCGGCACCCCCTGCTTCACGTGCTGCCAGACCTTGTCGCCGCCGCGCAGGTCGCGGGCGTCGATCTTCGCCCGCACCGGCTCGCCGGCGTAGCGGGCGTCGGCCAGTTCCGCCTGGAGTTTCCGGCAGGCTTCGAGCACCGCCGCCCGCTCCTCGTCGCTGCGGTGGATCGGCAGCAGCACCACGTGGTGCGGCGCGATCCGCGGCGGCAGCACGAGGCCGTCGTCGTCGGAGTGGGTCATGATCACGGCGCCGATCAGCCGCGTCGAGACGCCCCACGACGTCGTCCAGCAGAACTCCTCCACGCCGCTCTTGTCGGCGAACTTGATCCCCTGCGCCCGGGCGAAGTTCTGGCCGAGGAAGTGCGAGGTGCCGGCCTGCAGCGCCTTGCCGTCCTGCATCATGGCCTCGATCGAAAACGTGTCCACGGCCCCGGGAAACCGCTCGCCGGCCGGCTTCGGCCCCTTGATCACCGGCATGGCGAGGTCGCGCTCGGCGAACGTGGCGTAGACGTCGAGCATGCGCAGCGTCTCCTCGACCGCCTCCTCGCGGCTGGCGTGGGCGGTGTGCCCCTCCTGCCAGAGAAACTCCGCCGTCCGCAGGAACACCCGCGGCCGCATCTCCCAGCGGACGACGTTGGCCCACTGGTTGACGAGGATCGGCAGGTCGCGCCACGACTGCACCCACTTGGCATACGTCGCCCCGATGATCGTCTCGCTCGTCGGCCGCACGACCAGCGGCTCCTCCAGCTTGCCCGTGGGGATCAGTTTGCCGTCCGGGCCGAGCTCCAGCCGGTGGTGTGTGACGACGGCGCACTCCTTGGCGAACCCCTCGACGTGCTTCGCCTCCTGCTCCAGGTAGGAGAGCGGGATGAACAGCGGGAAGTAGGCGTTCTGGTGGCCCGTCGCCTTGAACATCCCGTCGAGGATGCCCTGCATCCGCTCCCAGATGGCGTAGCCGTGCGGCTTGATCACCATGCAGCCGCGGACCGGCGACTGCTCGGCGAGCTCGGCGGCGCGGACGACCTGCTGATACCACTCGGGATAGTCCTGGGCGCGGGTCGGCTGGATGGCGGTCTCGGGCATGGCGGCCTCCAAAGGGAACGGGCGGGAACGGTAGGCGGCCGGATTGTAGTGTTTGCTTGTGGGATTCGGGAAAGCCGGCGTAGACTCGCGGGCATGCCCCGGCGCCTGATCACCGAACTTCCCCCGCAGGCGGCCGTCGACCAGGTCTTCCTCGCCACCCACAAGCAGCTGCGGCCCAACCGCAACGGCCAGCTGTACCTGCAGGTGGAGCTCGCCGACAAAAGCGGCTCGATCACCGGCCGGCTCTGGAACGCGTCCGACGACGACTTCAACGCCTTCGACGACGGCGACTACGTCCGCGTCGAGGGCAACACGCAGCTGTATTCCGGCGCGCTGCAGATGATCGTCAGCTGCATCGAGCGGGTCGATCCGCGGACGATCGACGAGAGCGAGTTCGCGGTCCTGTCGGCGGCCGAGATGGCCCGCCTCGAGGCCGAGCTGCGGTCGATCCTCGCCACCGTGGCCTCCCCCCCGCTGGCGGCGCTGGTGGCCGAGCTGCTCGCCGACGACGACCTGATGCGGGCCTTCCGCCGGTCGCCGGCCGGCGTCAAGCACCACCATGCCCACGCCGGCGGGCTCCTGCTCCACGTCGTCAGCCTGCTGCGGCTGGCGGATCGCGTGGCCCCGCTCTACCCCGCCCTCGACCGCGACCTGCTCCTCGTCGGCGTGTTCGTCCATGACATCGGCAAGACGGTCGAACTGGAGAGCGAACGCGGCTTCTCCTACACCGACGCCGGCCAGCTCCTCGGCCACGTGCTCCTCGGGCTGGAGATCGTGGACGGGAAGATCCGGGCCATCGAGGAGCGGACGGGGACGCCCTTCCCCGCCGAGGCGGCCGTGCGGGTCAAACACATGATCGCCAGCCATCACGGTCAGCTGGAGTTCGGCGCCCCGAAGGTGCCGATGACGCTCGAGGCGCTCGCGCTGCACCACCTCGACCACCTCGACGCCAAGCTCGCCAGCGTGATCCACCTGATGCAGACCGAGGCCGGCGTCGAGGGGGGCTGGACGCAGTACCAGCAGAGCCAGGGGCGGAAGTATTTTCGCGGCCGCGGCTGACGCCCAGGACCGCGACGCGAACGGCGCCGGCCGGAAACACGAGCAGCGATGCGCAGGAACAGACAGCCTTACGGCGCCGCCGGCCGCCGCCCCCCGCCCGACCCGGCCCCCGCACGCGGCACTGGCCGCGACGACGGGGTCGTGGGCGTGTTCAAGCGGGCGGCGGCGGGCCACGGGTTCGTCCGGCCGCTCGGCGCGGCCGACGCCACCGGCGACATCCGCGTCGCCGCCGTGGCGGCCGGGGACGCGGCCACGGGCGACACCGTCCGCGTCCGGTCCACGCGGTCCCGCGACGTCCGCCGGCCCGGGCCGGCGGGGGAGATCGTCGAGATCGTCAAGCGCCGCACCACCCGGTTCGTCGGCTCCTACTTCGAGGCCGCCGACGCCGGCTGGGTGCAGATCGACGGCACCGGCTTCGGCCGGCCGGTCGCGGTCGGCGACCCGGGGGCCCGCGGCGTGCGCCGCGACGACAAGGTGGTGGTGGAACTGGTGCGGTTCCCCACCCACCTGCGCGACGGCGAGGGGGTGATCGTCGAGGTGCTGGGGCGGGCCGGGGCGGTCGGCGTCGACACGCAGACGGTGATCCACGAGTTCGGCCTGCCCGGACCGTTTCCCGAGGCGGCGCTTGAGGACGCGCGGCGGCAGGCGGAGGCCTTCGACGGCGCCGTGACCGCCGGCCGTCGCGACCTCAGCGGGCAGACGGTCGTGACGATCGACCCGGTCGATGCCCGCGACTTCGACGACGCCATCTCGCTGGAGTGGATCGACCGCGGCCACTGGCTGCTCGGCGTCCACATCGCCGACGTCTCCCACTTCGTCCGCGAGGGGGCGCCGCTCGACCAGGAGGCCCGCACCCGGGGCACCAGCGTCTACCTGCCCGACCGGGTGATCCCCATGCTGCCCGAGATCGTCTCCAACAACCTCGCCAGCCTGCAGCCGGGCCGGGTCCGCTACGTGCGAACCTGCTGGATCGAATTCACGCCCGAGGGGATCCCGGTCCACGCGGAGGTGGAATCGGCCGCGATCCAGAGCGCCCGCCGCTTCACCTACGAGGAGGTGGACGTGTTCCTCGCCGATCCCGACACCGCCGCCGTGGAGATGACGCCGGCGGTCCGCTCCCTGCTCGGCCGGATGCGCGACCTCGCCCGCCTGCTCCGGGCCCGGCGCGTGGCCCGCGGGTCGCTCGAACTGCACATGCCGGAGGTGAAGATCGACCTCGACCGCGACGGCCGCGTCGCCGGCGCCCACGTCGTGGAAAACACCGAGAGCCACCGGATCATCGAGGAGTTCATGCTCGCGGCCAACGAGGCGGTCGCCCGCCGGCTGGCCGAGGCGGGCGCGGGCTTCCTGCGCCGCATCCATCCCCAGCCCGACCCGCGCAAGCTCCGCCAACTGACGGAGTTCGTCCGCGAACTGGGCTTCGACGTGGAGTCGCTCGAAAGCCGGTTCGAGCTCCAGCGGCTCCTCGACATGGCCCGCGGCCGGCCCGAGGAGCACGCCGTGCATTACGCCGTGCTCCGCAGCCTCTCGCGGGCCGCCTACGGGCCGCAGGAGGATGGCCACTACGCGCTGGCAAGCGACTGCTACTGCCACTTCACCTCGCCGATCCGCCGCTATCCCGATCTCGTCGTCCACCGGGCGCTGGCCGCGGTCGCCGCCGGCCGCCGGCCGCCGCAGGACGGGCTCGTGCAGTTGGGCGCCGACTGCTCCGACCTGGAGCGCCGCGCGGAGGCGGCGGAGCGCGAACTGGTGAAGCTGAAGCTGCTCCACTTCCTCGCCGGCCGGATCGGCGTCGAGATGGACGCGGTGGTCACGGGCGTCGAGGCCTTCGGCCTGTTCGTGCAGGGGCTGGAGATCCCGGCCGAGGGGCTCGTGCCGCTCGAGGCCTTGCCCGACGACGTCTACCGACACGACCGGGCCGCGCACACGCTCTCGGGCCGCCGCCCCGGCCGCTCGTTCCGGCTTGGCGACCGGGTGCGGGTCGCCGTCGCCCGGGTCGATCTCGATCGGCGCGAACTCGACTTCCGGCTGGTGGGGCCTGGCACGGGGCCGGCGGCCCGCCGGCCCCGCGAAAAACCGCGCCGGTCGCCGCGGCCCGGCCGTCCCGCCCGCGGTCGGCGTCGCGGCGATCGCTGACGCACAGCAGACGGCGCCGGGCCGCGACTACAATGCGGCCCCGCCCGAACCGCGATCCAGTTCCTGAGGATGAATGCCGATGACCGACGCCCCCCTGTTGCAGACACCCCTCGCCGGCTGGCACGAGGCCCACGGCGGCCGGATGGTCGAGTTCGCCGGCTGGCGGATGCCCGTCCAATACGCCTCGATCGTCGACGAACATGTCGCCACCCGGACCGCCGTCGGCATGTTCGACGTGTCGCACATGGGGCGGCTGGCGGTGACCGGCCCCGCCGCCCACGGCTGGCTCGAATCGCTGCTCACCCGGCGGGTGGCCGACATGGACGTGGGCCGCGTGCGGTACACGCTCGTCAGCTCGACCGACGACGGCGGGCGGATCCTCGACGACGCCCTCGTCTGCCGCGAGCCGGACGCCGCCGACGGCAGCCCGCGGCTGTCGCTCGTCGTCAACGCCAGCAATCGGGAACGGGTGGTCGCCTGGCTGCGCGGCCGGCTGCCGGCCGCAGGCGTGCAGCTCGTGGACCGGACGTTCGAGACCGCCATGATCGCCGTCCAGGGGCCGCGAGCCGTGGCCGTCGTCTGCGGTCTGTGCCCGGCCGACGACGCCACCCGCATCCAGTCGCTGCGAAACTACACCGCCACCGGCGCGGTCGTCGCCGGAGCCGCGGCCGCCGTGGGCCGCACCGGCTACACCGGCGAGGACGGGGTCGAGCTCGTCGTCGAGGCCGCCGCCGCGGTCCGCGTCTGGGAGGCGATCCATGCCGCGGGCGTGCCGCACGGGCTGCGGGCCTGCGGCCTCGGGGCCCGCGACACGCTCCGGCTCGAGGCCGGCATGCCGCTTTACGGCCACGAACTGCTCCCCGACAGCGACCCCTTTGCCATCGGGCTCGACCTCGCGGTGCAGCTCACCCGACCCGACGGCAGCCCGCGGGAGTTTCCCGGCGCGGACCGGTTTCGGCGGATGCAGGCCAGCCCCGCGGCCCGGGTCCGCGTCGGCCTCGTCTGCACGTCGAAGCGGCCGGCCCGCGAGGGAAGCCTGGTCCGCTGCGCGGGCGTGGACGTCGGCCGCGTCAGCAGCGGCAGTTTCTGCCCGACGCTCGGCGCGGCGGCGTCGATGGCGGTCGTCGATCGCGCGGCCGCGGCCCCCGGCACGGCGTTGGAGGTCGTGATCCGCGACTCGGTCCAGCCGGCCCGGGTCGTCCCCTTGCCCTTCTACACGCGGCCGCGGGGCTGAGCCCTGGCCCACCGAATCGGCCGCATCGGCTATCCTGCGGCGATCCGATCGATGCGGGATGCATCGACACCCGATCACCCCCAGCCACAACGGAGGCAGCATGGCGGACGAGATGCGATTCGCGAAGACGCATGAATGGATCAGGCCCGAGCCGGACGGGCTGGCGACGGTCGGCATTTCCGCCCACGCCGTCGAGGCGCTCACCGACCTCGTCTTCATGCAGTTGCCGGCCGTGGGCCGGCGGGTGAAGGCCGGCGAATCGATCGGCGAGATCGAGAGCGTCAAGGCGGTGAGCGACCTCTACGCCCCCGTGTCGGGCGAGGTGGTGGCGGTCAACACCGGGCTGCCGGACGCCCTCGACACCCTCGGCAAGGATCCCTACGGCGCCGGCTGGATCGCCCGGATTCGCCCCGACGATCCCGCCGAGATGGCCGCCCTCCTCGATCGCGCTGCCTACGAGTCGCTCGTCGCCGGCGGGAGCGGCGGTCACTGATGGCGAACCGTCGTCGCACCGCAGGGCCGCGTGCCGGCCACGGCGCACCGTGAACGGTCCTGGGCAGGCCGGCGGCGCGGCCGATGCGATCCTCGTCTGGTGGGATGAACCCGCGGCCGGACCGCTCAACATGGCCGCCGACGAGGCGCTAGCCGCCGAGGCGCTACGGCATGGCGGGCCGGTCGTCAGGTTCTACGGCTGGGAGCCGACGGGCGTCTCGCTGGGTGCGTTTCAGCGGCTGGCGGATGCCCGGCAGGTCGAGGCGATCGCCGCCGTGCCGCTGGTGCGCCGGCCGAGCGGTGGCGGAGCGATCGTCCACGGCAGCGACCTGACGTACGCCGCCGCGGTGCCGAAGACGCATCCCTGGGGCGGGCGGCCGCAGGCGTTCTACGATGTGTTCCATGCCGCGGCCGTGGCCGAACTCGTCCACCGCGGCGTGGCGGCCCGCCAGCACGCACCACCGCCGGGAGGGACGGCGTCTGAAGACATGCCCACGGGAGAAGAAGCCCCGGGGGATGCGGACCTGTTTTTCTGCTTCGACCGGCGGGCCGTGGGCGACGTCGTCGCGACCGCGGCCGGCGCGACCGCTTCCGGCGCGGCGAAACTGCTCGGCAGCGCGCAGCGCCGGCTTGCGGGGGCGGTCCTCCAGCATGGCAGCCTCCTGCTCCGGGCCAACCCCGGCGTCGGTCCGGCCGCTCGGCATCCCGGCCTCTGGGATCTCGCCGCCGGGGGCCCCGGCGATCCCCGCGACCTGGCCGAAGCCTGGATCGCGCGGCTGGCGGCGGCGGCCGGGCTGGCCACCGACGGGCAGGAGGCGGGGTTTCTGTCGCCGCGCC
>JBIKKQ010000285.1:0-3302 GCA_044360305.1 Pirellulales bacterium | reverse complement strand
ATGGACCCCTTTCCCTAGGGCAGTTCCCAGGTACTCTGGCGATTTCCCGTGCAGCTATCACGTGGCGCCACGCTCATTCCGATTAGCTGATCACGGAGACTGCTTTCACAAGATGAGTGCTTTATTGACACGTATTCTCCGATATGCGCTTGTGCGAACGAGTTCGTTGCCACTTATGGAACTTGGGACGGTTGATCGCTGGACGTGCGAGGTAGATCACATCAATAGTGCATCCGTCGTCGTGTGCGCTGGTGTTGGCTTAGCAATAACGTTTGAGCGTGCTTTGGTCGATCACACTGGCTGTCGTATTTTGGTGCTTGACCCTAGCCCAACAGGAATTGAGACGATGGCCCAGCCTGCCTACCAGAATCCGCGCATTGTCTTCATGCCTATTGGCCTAGCCGGCCAGGATGGTCCCTTTGGATTTGCGCCGCCCGATCAACTGGCTGAAGGTTCCTGGAAGGCCGGCACGCGCTCGGGGAAATCAGTTTTCCCTTGCCGCAGCATCTCATCGTTGATGAAGGAACACGGATGGGAACATATTGATCTACTGAAAATGGATATCGAGGGCTTCGAGTACGCGGTACTCGACGACATACTCTCACACCGCCTTGATGTGCGGCAGATATGCGTCGACCTTCATTATGACAAACAGATTGACATTCCACAGACTAGACTACAGTTGCTGAGATATATCCTGCGAATGCTGGCAGCGGGCTATCGTTTGGTTCACTGGACGAACGCGGAATTCACGTTTGTTCGCCCTGCCTTGCGGCCTTCGGCTAACGATCGCTAGCATGCCGGTAGTCACCTTCGTGACATAACCATGAACAGACTCCGTGTCCTTTCCGTCGTCGGCACCAGGCCGGAAATCATCCGCCTGTCCCGGGTTCTGGCCGCCCTCGATCGCCATTGCGATCATGTCCTCGTGCACACGGGGCAGAATTACGACTACGAGCTCAATCAGGTTTTCTTCGACGACCTCGGGGTGCGAAAGCCCGACTACTTCCTCGACAGCGCCGCGGGCAGCACCGGTGCCGCCCACACGATCGGCAACCTCATCATCGCTGTGGACCGTGTCCTGGCCGAGACGCATCCCGAGGCGATGCTGGTCCTGGGCGATACGAACAGTTGCCTGGCGGTGATCCCGGCAAAACGGCGGAAGATTCCGGTCTTTCACATGGAGGCAGGAAATCGCTGTTTCGACCAGCGCGTGCCTGAGGAGATCAACCGCCGCATCGTCGATCACACGTCCGACATCAACCTCACCTATAGCACGATCGCGCGGGAGTACCTGTTGCGCGAGGGCCTGCCCCCCGATCAGGTCATCAAGACCGGCAGCCCGATGTTTGAGGTCTTGACTCACTACCGACCACAGATCGACGCGTCGGACGTACTTGCGCGGCTCGGCCTGGAACCGCAACGCTATTTCGTTGTCAGTGCCCATCGCGAGGAGAATATCGAGCCCGATGCATCCTTCGGCAGGCTCGTGTCCGTGCTCAACGCCGTCGCCGAGGATCACGGCTTGCCGGTCGTCGTTTCCACGCATCCCCGCACTCAGAAGCGGGTGGACGCCACGGGAGCGCGTTTCCATCCGTTGGTCCGCCTGCTGAAGCCCCTGGGGTTTCACGATTACGTGAGACTGCAGCTTTCCGCCACCGCGGTGCTCTCGGACAGCGGGACGATCAACGAGGAGTCTTCGATTCTCAACTTTCCAGCCCTCAATCTGCGGGAAGCACACGAACGGCCGGAAGGCATGGAAGAGGCCGCGGTGATGATGGTGGGCTTGGACGTGACCAGGGTGCGACAGGGCCTGGCGATCCTCGCGTCCCAGCCACGCGGCGACGACCGTGGCCTGCGGCTGGTCGCCGACTACGGCATGCCGAACGTTTCCGAGAAGGTGGTGCGCATCATCCACAGCTACACGGACTACGTCAGGCGCGTGGTGTGGAAACGCTATTGAGCCGGAACGCGTCATGCGAATCGCGCTGATCGCCGACACGTTCCCGCCCCTTCGCACCTCGGGAGCGGTCCAACTCCGCGACCTGGCGCGGGAGTTCGTTCACCAAGGGCATGACCTGACGGTCCTACTGCCGGCGGCCGACATCCGCCGGCCATGGGAGGTCGAGGACTTTGACGGCGCACGAGTCGCGCGGCTGGCGGCGCCGCGAACCAAGGACATCGGATACGTCCGTCGCACCTTCGGCGAATGCCTGATGCCGTACGCGATGCTGCGGAACCTGCGCCGCAGCCCGCTCGCCGCTGAGCGCTGGGACGGGGTCGTCTGGTACGCCCCGACCATATTTCTGGGGCCCGTGGCCCAGGCGATAAAACGCCAGAGCCGATGCCGGAGCTATCTGATCATCCGCGACATATTTCCAGAGTGGGCCGTAGACATGGGCCTCATGGGCCGTGGCTTGCCGTATCGGTTTTTCGACGCCGTGGCCCGCTACCAGTATTCCGTTGCCGACGTGATCGGTGTGCAGACACCGGGCAACGTGCCGTACTTCGCCAACTGGGCGGCCCGCCCTGGACGGAAGCTAGAGGTATTGCAGAATTGGCTCGGCCCGCCTGCCGCTCTTCCGTGCTCGATCGCCCTCGCGCAGACGCCGCTCGCCGGAAGGCGGGTGTTCGTGTACGCCGGCAATATGGGCGTGGCACAGGGCATGGGGATTCTCTTGGATCTGGCGGAGAGACTCCGTGATAACACGGATGTCGGATTTCTTTTCGTTGGCCGCGGGAGCGATGCGCACAGATTGCGCGATGACGCACGGCGACGCAGCCTGGCCAACGTCGTCTTTTACGACGAGATTCACCCGGACGAGATCCCCGGGCTTTACCGACAATGTCATGTCGGCTTGGTCTCGCTCGATCCTCGGCACAAGACGCACAACATACCGGGCAAGTTTCTTACCTACATGCAGAGTGGACTGCCGACGTTGGCGAGCGTGAACCCCGGCAACGACCTGGTGGACCTGATCCACGGGGAGCGGGTGGGCCGAGCCGTGACGGATGCGTCAGCCGACACGCTGGCGGTGGCTGCCCGCGATTTGCTCGACGCGCTCGCACATGATCCCGGTTACCCCACGCGGTGCATGGAGTTGTCGAAGCGACTGTTTTCCGCCGACACGGCAGTTCGTCAGATCGTGCGGGCACTTTCAGGCGGGTCCGCGGTCGAGCCAGCGGAACACGGTGCCGCGGCCGTCACGAGCTTATGAACATGATCCATGTCGTGCCGCGGATCGATCAGGAGGCCGCCGGCCCATCGTATTCGGTGCCACGGCTCTGCCAGGCGCTTGCCG